>NZ_JAYFSJ010000009.1:78745-259123 GCF_039708975.1 Chromobacterium indicum | reverse complement strand
ATGTCACCGCCAAGACCGACGCGGCGGGCAACGTTACGCGCTATGTGTACGACGGCAACGACCGGCTGCGCTACAGCATCGACCCGCTGGGGCAGGTGACCGAGCAGCGCTACGACGCGGCGGGGCATGTCACTGCCAGCGTGCGTTACGCGACAGCGATCAAACTGGATGGATTGGGCCAGGCGCTGAAGGCCAGCGACCTGACGGCGCGGCTGAAGCCCGGCAGCCAGGATCAGACCACCCGCACCGTGTATGACGCGGCGGGCCGGCAAAGCTATGTGGTGAATGCCGCCGGCGCGGTGACGCAGTACGAGTACGATGCGGCAGGCAATGTCACCGCCAGGCGCGAGCTGGCCAATCCGGTACCGACGCGCGGGGTGAAGATCAAGAACGCGGACGGGCGGATTCACGACATCGTCAAGTACCTGGGCAGCTTCAGCGCCGGCGATGTGGTGACGGCGACGGTGCGCTGCAAAGCGCCGGCAGGACTGAAGAGCGATGTGTTCCTGGGCAATGCGGCGGGACCGAATCCCTACGACAACGCGGTGTCACAGACGGTGGCGGGCGATGACGGCTGGCACACGGTCACTCTGACGCAGAAGATGACGCAGACGCGGGACATCCAGGTGCTGCTGTACAACCTGGTGCAGAGCGGCGATGCGCAAGCGGGGGTGGTCTATGCCGATCTGCGGGTGAGCAGCGCGCAGCGCGGCGAGGTGCTGGCGGAGAGGTTCGAGACGTTCGACCCGGCGGCAAAGGGCTGGGTGGTGGAGGCGGACTTCGAACAGACGCTGGTGGGCCTGTCGCAGGGCGGCGCATCTGACCAGCTGGCGGCCTTCTTGCCGACGCTGCTGGATCCGGCGCGGGACCGGGTGACTTCGAACGTTTACGACGCGGCCGGCCGCCTGCTGTCAGTCAGCAAGGGTGACGGCGCGGGTGTGATCCAAACCGCCCGCTACGAACTGGACGCCTTCGGCAACCGGGTCAAGGAGTGGGACGGCAACAACCACCTCACGACGCGCGAGTTCGACGCGTTGGGCCGGGTGCATAAGGAAACCCACGGCGAGGGCGACGCCACCGTCACCGACTACGACGCCTTCGGCAACGCCGTCAAGATCACCGACCCGCGCGGCAACGCCGGCTACTTCTACTTCGACGCGCTGGGCCGCCGCATTCTGCAGGTGGATCCGGAAGGCGGCGCCACCCGCACCGACTACGACGCTCTCGGCAACGCCCGCGCCGTCACCCGCTACGCCAACGCCGTCGATGCGTCCACGCTGCAGATCGGCACGCCGCCGGCCATCGTCGCCGACGCCAAGCGCGACGCCGTCAGCCGGGTCGACTACGACGCGCTGGGCCGGCAGACCAAGATCTCCGACGCCGAAGGCGGCGTCGAGACGATGACGTACGACGCCTTCGGCAACAAGGCGACGTACACCAATCAACTGGGCGCGGTGTTCAGCTACGACTACGACGCCGCCGGCCGTGTGCTGAAGGAAACCGGCCGCGACGGTGCGACAGTCCTCAGCACCAAGCGCTTCGAATACGACGGCTTCGGCAACCGCACCCTGCAAGTGGAAGCGGAAGGACAGCCGGAACAGCGCAGCACCCGCTACCGCTACGACAGCCTGAACCGGCTGGTCAGCCAGAGCGGCGATGCGGTGACCATCTACACGCTGGACAAAGGCGTGCAGAACAATGTCAGCCCGACCGAAAGCCGGCGCTACGACGCGGCCGGCAACCTGGTGGAGTTCACCGACGCCAACGGCAACGTCACCCGCAGCGCCTACGACAGCCAGAACCGCAAGGTGCGCGAGCGCAACGGCGACGGCTACGTCACCACCTGGGCCTACGACGGCGCCGGCAACGTGACCGAGCAGCGCGTGTACGCCACCGCGGTAGGCCTGCCGGCCGACGGCAGCGCGCCGCAGCCGGCGGACGGCAATTGCCGCGTCACCCGGTTCGAGTACGACAACAACAACCGCCTGACCAAGACCATCACGCCGCCGCAAGACATCAATGTGATCTACCGCGGCGAGAACGGCAACCCGGTCTTCCAGGCCGCCGCGGACTTGGTGGTGGCTAAGAATTACGACGCCAACGGCAACGCAGTCCGCGAAACCGATGCGCGCGGCAACAGCGTGCATCGCTGGTTCGACCGCGCTGGGCGCAAGGTGCTGGAAGTGGACGCCGCCGGCTATGCGGTGGCATGGGACTACAACAGCGCCGGCAAGCCGGTGCGCGAAACCCGCTACGCCGCGGCGCTGAGCGGCGTATCCGATCAAACCACGCTGGATCAGGCGCGGCAGCAACTCAAAGCCCGCAGCGATGACCGTATCAGCGAGTTCGACTACGACCGCATGGGGCGGGTGAGCGAGGAGCGCAGACTGAACGTCAAAGTCTCGGTCGATGATGGCCAGAGCGATGGCCTGAACACGGTGCGCACCCAGTATCTGTACAACGCTTTGGGCCAAGTCCGGCAGCAGATCGACGCCAAGGGCGGCATCACCGACATCGATTACGACTCCTTAGGCAGAGAGACCAAGCGGCGCGAGGCGGCGTATGGCGCAGATCAAGGCGGGGTGCGTCCGGAAACGCGCACGTACTACAACGGCTTGGGCCAGAGCGCCAAAGCGGAGCGCGGCAATCTAAGCCGGCCGTTTCTGAGCAGCGAGTACGGGGTGGGCGGCCGATTGCTCAGCCAAACTGATGCCGAAGGCAATGTCATCCGCTATCAGTACGATGCGGCGGGCAATCTGACGCGGACACTGCGCGACCGGCAGAGCCCGGACGGAACAACGGTGACGGACGAAACGTGCTTTGCCTACAGCGCCGCCAAACTGCAAACCGCCAGATTGGATCCCGGCAGCGGCCTCTGGCTGGAAACGGCTTACAACGCCTGGGGCCAGATCACCGGCAAGCGCAGCAGCCTGGACCGCGGCGGCGCCTGGCAGGAGTTCAGCGAATATGATGGCCTGGGACGTTTGGTGAAGGGCAATGCCGGCGGCGTGACCAAGCTGTACGGCTACGACGCCAACGGCAATGCGATGCTGACGGTGGAGTCAGGCGACGACAGCGGCGATGCGTTGCGCGCCATGAGCCTGGCGGGCTTCCGGCAGATGATGGAGCAACGCTCTGATCCTAAAGCGCCGATGGACACGCTGCGTTTGACGATGAGCGACTACGACGCGCGCAATCAGCGCACCGCGACTTACCAGCCGGTGATGGTGAAGGTGCGGGATCTGGGCTTGGCGCGGGTGATGCCGTGGTTTGGCGCGCAGACGGTGTCGGGGACGGACAGCGTGGTGAAGGTGGGGCCGGTTGGGAAAAGCGGAGGGGCGCTGCCGAATAATCCTCTTGGCGGAGTAATGGAATTTACTCTGCCTTTTTCGGGTGGCTTGACGATTAGGCCTTTTGTTGATGCTTGGAATAATGAAACTTTGGAAGGGAATGGATTTGATGGTTGGTTGATGGGGTTTTATGTTAAAGCAAACTTGCCTGTTTTAAATGGATATGGCGCCGGGCAATTTCAAGTTGAGATTGTTAATCTTAATAAGCCTAGCAAAGAAATTAGATCGGGCAGGGTAAGTTTTGATCCTGGATCTAATGGGGCTGAAAAGCTGATTGATTCAGGTGTGCTTGAACAGATTTATTTTGGTGTGCCTAGATATCCTAAAGATTATTCTGGTTGTAGGATTGCAGTGAATGTTTATAAGGTCCTTCCTAATGGCCAGACCATTAACATATACAGTAGTGAGGCAGTTATTCCGAGTGGCCCTTTGGGTGGAGTATCTACTAGTGTTGCGGTGAAAAATACATCTCGGTTGTTGCATTTCAAAGACCAACCCAGCGACGTCAACCGCCTGCTGCTGCTCGTCCGCGGCAAGGGAACCAATGAAGGCTGGCGCGTGATCAATGTGCCGCGTTTCTCCGGCAACTGGTTCACATTGGATTGGTCGGGCATGGCGCGTGGCGACTATGAATTCCGCTACCTGGGTTATAACGGCGACGGTCAGCTGAAGTCTGCCCGCCAGGGCACGATGCGGCTGGATGACAGCGGCGCGCCGCCGCAATTATCCAACGACCCGATGCCCAAGGCCTTCATGTACGGCCCGGGTCAGGGCCTGATGAATGTTGCCGGCCTGGGCGACGGCGTCACCCAGGGCCGAATCCGCTTCCGTTCCCCAGGTGGCGGCTGGGGCGAGGAGCGTGATGTCAATATGGCCACCTCTGGTGGCCCGCTCAAGGGGTGGCTGCAATTCGATCCGGCGGCAATGGGCTTGGCCGCTGGCCAGCGCTACGAATACAAGCTGCGGGGATTGGGCGGAGAGACCGTTATCGGCAGCTTTGTGCCCAACGATCCCAACAGCGTCAGCGAGCCGCAGCGTTGGCTGGATCTGCCGCAGACCGTGAGGCTGTTCAACCAGCCTGCAGGCGTGACCAGCGGCAAAGTTCTGTATCGCCGGGCCGGCAGCAACGATGCGCGTCAAGAAGCGGCGCTGGTTTACGATCCAGTGGAAGGTTCCTATGTTTGGAACTGCGCGGACTTGGCCGGCAGGCTGAGCCAACCGACCGATTTCGAGGTGGAGTGCCAACTGTATGGCAGCGCTGGCCAGCTGCTAAATCTGGTCGGCGGCACCGTGCGGTTGGGGCAACAGAATGAAATTCAGGCGAGTCTGGCTGGCAGGTCGTTGCCCGCCAAAGTGACGTTTGCGCCATCACAGTTGGATGGCGTGAAGATGGAGCTGCGCTATCACCTTAAAGGCAGCCAATCGGATACCGATTGGCAAAACGTCATCCTCACGCGCGGCGCGCAAGGCTTCGAATTCAATGTGGATGGCCTAGCGGTAGGCGATTATGAGTACCGCTACCAATTGCGCAACGCCGCCGGCCAACTGCTGAACGGCGCGGATGGCCAGCCCTTGAGCGTCAGCGGCTATCTGCGCCGCGGCGCGCCGGGCGAGCGCGACCGTACCGGCGATATGGAATGGGTCTTCATCGGCATCAACAACCCCAATTCCACCATCACCCGCAGCCAGCATTACAACGCCTTCGGCGAAGTGGATAGCGAAACCGACGGCATCGGTAATACCAGCCGCTACGTCTACAGCGCCGCCGGCAAGCTGTTGAGCAAACAGGACCCGCAAGTCAGCATTACCCTGGAAAACGGCCAGAAACAGACGGTCTCGCCGCTCACCCAATATCGCTACGACGCGATGGGCAATACCGTGGCCACCATCGACGCCAATGGCAAAACCAATCGCCAGCGCTGGTTGGCCGGCAGCCAGAATGGCCAAGGCAAGGTCACCGACGAATGGCATGCCGATGGCGGCGTCAAAACGATGAAGTATGACGCCCAGGGCAATCTGGCCAGCAGCCAAGACGAAATCAAGCGCCTCACCCGCTATGGCTACGACAACCTTGGCCAGCTCAAGCGGGTGGACCGCGCCGGCGGCGGCTACGACGAATACGACTACGACAGCGCCGGCCAGCGCATCCGCCACCGCGCCACCAGCACCGGCAGCGATGTCTTCACTGACACCACCCGTTACGACAGCCTGGGCCGGGTGCGGGAAACCGTCAGCGCGGCAGGGCGGCATTTGAACTACGACTATCGCTGGGACGCTCAGTTGAAAGGGGCGGGCGGCACGGTGGTGGGCGGCTGGCGTTGCGTCACCCGCAACGACAACCTCGGCAATAACTGGCAGGAAGACGTGGTCAACTTGTTTGGCCAGAAGGTTGAGCACACCGACTTGGGCGGCCGGGTGATCGCCTACGACTACAACAACGCCGGGCAGCTGCGTTGGCAGCATGGCGTCAAGAACTCCGCGCAGAACATCGTCTACCGCTATTACGGCAATGGCTATCTGATGAGCCTGGAAGACAGCGCAATCGACAGCTACACGCTGTACGAGTACGACAAGGAGGGGCGAAAGACTTTTGAGGGTTACCGGTCGATCCGGGCAAAAGACACGTATCAGTATGCCGAGATCCAGTATGACGCGCTTGGGCGGGTGACCCAGATCCAGGATCCCAAATTCCTCACCCGCTACGAGTACGACGCGGTGGGCAACCGCCGCCGGATCTATGCCGAGTATCGCGACCCGGTGGATGGCAGCCAGCAGACGCAGGACAACTGGTACACCTATGACGAGATGAACCGCTTGGCCATCAGCATGGGCAGGTTGGACAACGGGGTCATCACCCGCGGCAGCGGCGCCGCCAGCACCGGCGTGCAGATCGCTTACGACCTGGCTGGCCAGCGCAAAGTCGTCATCAACGCCAATAACGGCGTCACCGAAACCTATGCCTATACCGACAACGGCTATCTGAAGGATACCTGGTTCAATGGCAAGCAGGCCGCGCATCGGGAAAGCGACCTGTTGGGCCGGGTGACGGAGTATCGCGACTACCGTTGGGATGGCGACGGCGGCCAGAAAAGCAAAACCGTCACCGAATACGATCGCGACAACAAGGTCTTGAGCCAGGTGCAAGACGACAAGAGCCGCACCGCGTTCAAAATGTACAACGACGGCACGCTGGAGCATACCGAGCAAAAAGACGGCGATACCACCACCACCACCTATTACACCTATGAATGGTGGGACGAGGCCAAGCAGTCCACCATCACCGCCAAGCCGTACAACCCCAATGCGCCGGGTTGGAAGGACGGCACGTCCCATCTGAAATACGACGCCAACGGCCACTTGGCGGAGGCGATAGACGAGGTCGCCAATCGTTCCTTGCGCTACGTCAGCAATGCCCAGGGCCTGGTGCTGCGTCGGGAAGAGCTCAATAAGGGCAGCACCTACAAGAAGCAGGATTACTACTATCTGGATGGCAAGCAGGTGGGCGCGGCCGGCAATGACGGCCTGGTTCGCGTCAACTATGCGCAGGCGCTGGCGCAGATCAACCTGGGCAACCGCAAAGATGAATACCGGCATGGCTATCAGGTTAGCAGCGCCGATTTCGACCAGAACTACGAACCGATCGGTGCCAATTACCCGGCGCAAGCGCCTGGCACGGTGACGGCGCGGGATGGCGACACGCTGCAAGTGATCGCCGCCAATCTGTGGGGCGACAAATCGCTGTGGTATCTGCTGGCCGACGCCAACGGTCTGACCGGCACGGAAACGCTGAAGGCCGGCCAAGTGCTGCGGGTGCCGAACAAGGTCACCAATCTCCACAACAACAGCGGCACCTATCGCGTCTACAACCCGGGTGAGGCGATAGGCGATGTGACGCCGACGCTGCCGGAACCGCCGCCGCCCCCGCCCCCGCCGGGAGGCAGCGGTGGTTGCGGCGGGATTGGATCGATCTTCGTCGCGGTGGTGGCGGTGGTGGCGGTGGTGTTTACGGCGGGGGCCGCTCTCACGGTAATCGCGCCTGCAGCGGCCTCTGCTGCTGGCGGAATAATGGCGGCAGGCATGGCTGCTCTGAGTGGCGCGGCTGGGTTGGCAGGTGTGGCCGCCGCCGCCATCGGCGGCGCGATTGGCTCCATCGTCAGTCAAGGCGCGGCGATGGCTATGGGCATGCAGGACAAATTCTCATGGGGCCAAGTGGGTCTGTCAGCCTTCACCACCGCGGCCACTGCGGGATTGGCAGGTGGTGCGGGCGGCTCGGTATTGGCCGGCAAAGAGGTGGGCGCGACCGTGGCGCGGACGATGGCCGTGAATGCCGCGACCCAAGGCGTGGCGATGGCGACAGGCCTGCAAAAATCGTTCAGTTGGACCTCGGTGGCGGCCTCCGGCGTGGCGGCGTGGGCGACTAGCGGCAGCGGCTTGCAAGCTGGCAAAGGCGCGAATGCGTTTGAGCAAATCGGCTACGGCACGCTGCGCGGCATGGTGGGCGGGACCATCCAGTCGGTCGTGGGCGAGGACCGTAGGCCAAACTGGGGCAACTTGGCGGCCAGCTCGTTCGGCAACGCGCTGGGCGAGTATGCCCGGGACAAAATAGTTGCAGCCGATTCCTTGTCCTACACGACCAAAATGGCCTCGGCGCTTACCGACATGCTGAGGGAAGAGGAAGGCAAGCCGGTTCGGCTCGACAGCCGCAACATGGTCGCCGATGCCAGTAACAGCGTATTGCCTGGCGTGTTGCCGGAGGCCGAGGCCCAAGACCCTGAACTGGCCGCGAAGCTTAAATCCATTGCCGAGCTAAAGGCGCAAGCCAGCCAACTCGCTCATGCCTATCAGGATGTCGGTCTGAAACAGAAGATGGCCGATCGGGTGGGAGGGCAGAGCCAGCTCGATGGTTTTATGCGCGCCTATCAAGAAAATTTGGTGTCCGAGGACGTATATCTGGATTATCAGTCACCGAACAAGGCGGAACAGGCGCAAGTTCAAGCCATGCGCGGGGTGCTGGATGTGTTCGGCATTTCCCGACTTAGCGCAGACGACGTTCGTCTGCAAGGTCTGACGCTGGATGACAACAAGGACAGTGGTTTCTACGCGGCGGTGTATCGCCAGGGCGCTACCGACTTGTATCCTCAACAGCAGGCGGACCGTTATATCGCCGCGTTCCGCGGTACCGAGCCGGCAGCCAATGATGCTTTGACAGATTATTTGAATGGGCAGGGGATTGTGACTCCTCAGTATTCTTTAGCGGCGAAATTAGCAGGGAAATTATCGTTGATAAGTGATTTTAATCGCGATCTTAGCTTCACCGGCCACTCCTTGGGTGGCGGCTTGGCCACCATGGCGGCAGCAATCACAAACCTTAATGCTAATACCTTTAATGCAGCAGGGGTGCATCAAAGCGTGGTGGAAGCCTTGGGCGGCTCCCTGGCGCATATCGATCAGCAGGTCAATGCCTATCATCTGCGTGGCGAGATTCTGACTTCTATGCAAACTAGTTCTGTGGTTGATGCCGTGGGTGTCGTATTGACGCCCGTCAAGGTGATCGCCAGCGTGCTGGCCGGCGAGCCAAGCTTTGGCCCCGGCTATGTACCGGAGGCGAAGGGGAGGCCGGTGCCCTTGACCGGCTGGATAGGCGAAGATCAGCAAAGTAGCTGGCTATCCCGTGTTTACCATACGGCGTCCTTGCACTCCAATGGCAATGTGCTCAATAGCTTTTACCATCTGCTGAGCGGGCCGAGCGCGCAGCCGGCGCAATAAAGGGAGAACCGCAATGACTTGGTTGAAACGCTTGATGGCGGGAGGAATATTGATGAGCATGCTGCATGCCCCGGCCGAAGCCGGCTTATGGGGAACCACCTGCGCCAGGCGCAGCTTGGACGAGGCCTACCGCAATCCGCAGGCAGTGGCACTGGTGAAGGCCGCCGTTCATGGCGATGTTGAAACCGTGACGCGGCTGGCGGAGGCGGCGCCGGGCTTGGTCAATACGCTGGAAGACAGCGCGGTGCCGCCGCTGCTGTGGGCGATTTGCGCCGACAATGTGGAAGGCTTCGAAGCGCTGCTCAAAGCCGGCGCCGATCCCAATTTGGGCGGCAACGGCCATGGCCCGGGCGATGGCAAGGGCCATGGCCGGATGGAGGACGGCACGCTGATCCGTGAGGGCTGGTCCGCCATGCTGTTGGCGGCGGGTTCTGGCAATCCAGCGTTTTTGCGATTGGCGCTTCGCTACGGCGGCGATGTCAACGCGGCCAAGGGCAAACGGGTGGAACCCAATCAGCCACTGTTGCAGGCGGCCTATCATGGGTTATTCGATAACGTGAAGACGCTAGTTGCGGCTGGGGCGGATATCAATGCGAGGGATATAGAGTACTCTACGCCGGAGTATGCCATGGCGATAAGGGGAAGGTTCGATATTGCAGTTTGGCTGCTGCAGCAGGGCTATCACTATGATTTGCAGCATTTGGCTTTGGTGGCGGAGATCCGCCAGGTTCCTTTGAATAGCCCATTGCAGCGCAGCAAGGAGCAGTTGATCAATATGCTGCGCGCCCAGGGCCTGGTCTTTCCGCGTCGGCCCCTGAACTTGCGGGCATTGAAAGAACGCGACATCCCGCCCGAGGCGGTGGAGGATTTGATCATGGGCCGCAAACTGGTATGGCAGTTTCCGCTTAAGTCCGAGCCGCCGCGTTAATGGATGGGCGTAAGTTTTTTTAGGTCCGCCAGCTAAATTTCGTATGCCCTTCTCCTCCAGATAGGGCCGTAGATACTGTCTTTCATGTCGCGCGGCTATGCGCAAGCTGGTTCATCTGTGTTTTAGTGTGTAGAAAATGTGCCAACTTTATCGGACTGACTACGCAAGAGCCGTGTGACGTAAAAGACGGTATCTACGGTCCCTAATCCTTTTAAGCGGGGTGATTTGTGAGCTTGATTAGGCTAGGGATTTTTATTATGTGTTTAAGCGCGGTTGGCTGTGCTTCTAAGCGGGAAGTGACATCTGATCGATTTAAAGGGGTGTCCGAGACAGTTAGCTTGATGCTTGAGGGGGAGAAGGCTTTCAATGCGAGCCACTCTTTCGACGGCATGGCAGCAAGTGATGCGGCAAAGTCCCTTGAGGGGGAGGGATTTTCTTGCCAGATCGAATATGCAAGGGTGCCAATCTCGCTTATTCCTCTGGCAATGGTAGATGTGCCTAATGTTTATTGTCGAAAATCAGAGCCGAAATTGAAAGATTACTGTCCAAATAAGATGGTTATTGTAAAGGTGGAGTGGCGGGATCCAAAGGTGCCTATGGATAAACTGTATAGGGATGCGCAGCTTAGTCCTGTCAAGGAAGTTAGATTTCATTGTCACTTGAAGTAGGATGGTAATTATTATCCTGGGATGGGCGGGCAGGTTTCAGTCTTGCTCATATATTCGGTAGTTTACCATCGTCAGTTAAGCGGCTGATACTCGCCATTTGCCGCACCATGGCGGCAATGTTTTATGCTAATGGACTTTGTTGGCGTTGCTGGTGAGTAAGATAACCAGGGCTGTAGAAGCCACAGTGTTGTTTGGCTGCCTCTGGATGAAAAGTCTTATGTCATATTTCGACAAGCCCATCTAGTTTGAGATATTTGCTATAAAGACATACTGTCTTTTGCAAGGAGTTACGCGATGTCCGACCTGCTGAAAAAAATCGACGCCCGAACCAAGCTGGCCGGCACCAATAAGCTGGAAATCCTGCTGTTTTCGCTGGGCGACGATCAGCGCACCGGCCGCAAGGAGGTATTCGGCATCAATGTGTTCAAGGTGCGCGAGGTGATGCGCACGCCGGAAATCACCACCGCGCCGGAGATGCCGGCTTCGGTGGAGGGCATGGTCAGCCTGCGCGGCGCGCTGGTGCCAGTGATCGACCTGGGAAAATACACCGGCATCGTCACGTCCAAGCGGCCGGAGATCATGATCATCACCGAGTACAACGGCCATACCCAGGGCTTCCTGGTGGAGACGGTGGATACCATATTGCGGCTGGACTGGTCGGCGATGCGGGTGCCGCCGGACATGATCACCAACCGGATGGCGGGGCTGGTCACTGCGGTCACCGAGTTGGAGAACGGCACGCTGGTGATGATGATGGACGTGGAGAAGGTGCTGGCCGAAACCTGCCTGTCGGACGAAACCCAGAACTATATCTCCATCGAACCGGTGAAGGAGGATAGGCACATCTTCTTCGCCGACGACAGCGCGGTGGCGCGCAAGCAGATCGAACGCACGCTGGACGCGATGCATATCCGCTATTCATCGGAAATGAATGGCATGCGCGGCTGGGAAACCCTGCAGAAGATGGCGCAGCAGGCCGAGGCGGCGGGTCAGAAGCTGAGCCAAGTGCTGCACCTGATCCTCACCGATGTGGAAATGCCGGAAATGGACGGCTACATGTTGACCAAGATGATCAAGGACGACGCGCGTTTCGTCGGCATTCCGGTGCTGATGCACTCATCGCTGTCCGGTATGGCCAACAAGAAGCTGGGCGAGTCTGTCGGTGTGGACGCTTATGTGTCCAAGGATGAGCCGCAGAAACTGGCCAGCAAGCTGCGTGAGATGCTGTTGTTGGAATAACGTCCATGCGGCGCGTCGCCCGGCAGGGACGCGCCCCCCATTTCTGCTCGCCTGCGCTCCGTTCGGGGGCGCAAGACTCCGCTCGGCCCTCTCACTCTTTCCCCGGCGCCTTCTTGTCATATTGACGAACTCAAGCATTCACTCTAAAGTGGTTTTCATAAGAATAATTGGTCTTACCAATTTACAAAGGAAGCCATGAAGACGCCTGCCGACGTTTACCTGTTCGGCACCTGTCTGCTCGACCTGTTCCTGCCGGAAGCTGGCCTAGACGCCATCGCCCTGCTGGAAGGCCTGGGCGTGCGGGTGCATTTCCCCCAGGCCCAGAGCTGCTGTGGCCAGCCGGCGTATACCAGCGGCCATCCCAAGGAAGCGCTGGCCGTGGCGCGCGCGCAACTGGTCTGTTTCCCGGAAGACTGGCCCATCGTGGTGCCGTCTGGTTCCTGCGGCGGCATGATCCAGCATCATTGGCCACGCCTGTTCGCCGGCGAGGCGGACGAAAGGGCAGCCTGCGCCATTGCCGCGCGGGTGGTGGAGTTTTCCGACTTCCTGCTGAATCACCTGGATTGGCAGCCGCAAGACCTGGGCGAGCCGGTCAAGGTGGCGGTGCATACCTCCTGCTCGGCGCGGCGCGAGATGAACGTGCACAAGACGAGTTGGGCGCTGGTGGATCGGTTGCAGAATGTTCAGCGCGTGGCGCATGACCATGAGTCCGAGTGCTGCGGCTTCGGCGGCACCTTCTCCATCAAGCATCCGGACATCGCCGGCGCGATGGTGGCCGACAAGGCCCAATCGCTGGAGGATAGCGGCGCGATGGAGTTCGTCACCGCCGACGGCGGCTGTCTGCTCAATATCAACGGCAAGCTCGGCCAGTGCGGCAGCGGTTTCAGGGGGCGCCATCTGGCCAGCTTTCTGCTGGAGCGCACCGGAGGCAAGCGATGAGCGCCCGAGCCTCCATCTTGCAAAAGCTGCGCGCCGCGCCCAGGCAGGAACGCGCGCGGCCCGACCTGGCCGGCCATTTCCAGCGCTTCGCCAGCCCGAACGATGAAATCGCCCGCTTGCGCCATTGGGCGGCGATGATGCGCGCTGTGAAAACCGACATCCTGTGGACGCACGAGGCCGAGTGGGACGCGGACTTGGCCGGTTGGCTGGCCGCGCATCCGCAAGATTCCATCCTGTTATCCGACACGCCGCATGGCCGGCGGCTGGCGCAATGTCTTGAGGGCAGGGCAGACGCGCCGCGCATCGTCTGGTTCGAGCGCGAGGTGGATGGCTGGAAGGCGGAGCTGTTCGACATCGCGGCCGGTTTCACCGCCGCCCGCTGCGGCATCGCCGCCACCGGCACGCTGGCCTTGTGGCCGGACGAGGCCGAGCCGCGGACGATGAGCCTGGTTCCTCCCTTGCACATCGCCTTGTTCGACGCCGCGACCTTGTACCCGGATTTCTATTCGGCGCTGCAGGGCGAAAGCTGGGCCGCGGGCATGCCCACCAACGCGCTGCTGATTTCCGGCCCGTCCAAGACCGCCGACATCCAGCAGACCCTGGCCTACGGCGCGCACGGCCCGCGCGAGCTGCTGGTGCTGGCGCTGCTGCCGTCGCATATCGCCATCCATGACGTGGAAGGAGACGGGCGATGAGCGAGAGCAAGATCACCATCTACCCTTCGCGCGCCTTCAAGGACAACGCCAAGCTGGCGCTGGCTGACGACAAGCTGAGGCGAAGCCTGCGCGGATCGATGGACTTTTTGATGGCCAAGCGGCTGGCGTCGTTTCCGGACGAGGCGGAGCTTGCCGCCTTGCGCACGCTGGGCGAGGGCATACGCCAGCGCTGCCTGTCCAGGCTGCCGGACTTGCTGGAGCAACTGGAAGACAAGCTTACGGCCCACGGCGTGCAAATGCATTGGGCGGAAACGGCGGAGGAGGCCAACCGCATCATTCACGGCATAGTCGCTGCCCGGCGCGGCAAGCTGATGGTCAAAGGCAAGTCCATGGTCAGCGAGGAGATCGAGCTCAACCATTATCTGGCCGAGCAAGGCGTGGAAGCGGTGGAGAGCGATATGGGCGAGTATATCGTCCAGCTGGCCGGCGAGAAGCCCACCCACATCATCATGCCTGCCATCCACAAGACCAAGCAGGACATCGCCAAGCTGTTCCACGAGCAGCTGCCGGACACGCCGTATACCGAGGATGTGGACGCGTTGATCCAGATCGGCCGCCGCGTGCTGCGGCGCAAGTTCCTGGACGCCGACGTCGGCCTGTCCGGCGTCAACTTCGCGGTGGCCGAAACCGGCACGCTGTGCCTGGTGGAAAACGAGGGCAACGGCCGCATGTGCACCACGGTGCCGGACGCGCACATCGCCGTCACCGGCATCGAGAAGGTGGTGGAAAAGCTTGAGGACGTGGTGCCGCTGTACAGCCTGCTGACCCGCTCCGCCATCGGCCAGCCCATCACCACCTACTTCAATATGATCAGCGGCCCGCGCAAGCCGGGCGAGAAGGACGGCCCGCGCGAGGTGCACCTGGTGCTGCTGGACAACGGCCGCAGCCAGGCCTACGCCGACGAGCAGCTGCGCAAGACGCTGCAATGCATACGCTGCGGCGCCTGCATGAACCACTGCCCGGTCTACACCCGCATCGGCGGCCACGCTTACGGCACCACCTATCCGGGGCCGATAGGCGAGATCATCTCGCCGCATCTGATGGGGCTGGACAACACCCAGGACCTGCCGACCGCGTCCAGCCTGTGCGGCGCTTGCGGCGAAGTGTGCCCGGTGCGGATTCCGATTCCGGAGATGCTGATGCGGCTGCGCGAGGAGAGCCAGCGGCCGGCCGGAGAGCGGGTGGCGCATCCGCTGCGCGGCCAGGGCGCGGCGGCCAGCGGCGCGGAACGCCTGGCCTGGAAAGGCTGGCGCTTGGTCAACGCCTCGCCCGATTTGTACCGGATGTTCGGCTGGGCGGCTACGCGCTTGCGCAGGCACGCGCCCAAGAATCAGTTGGGCTGGACGCAGAACCATTTGCCGCTGACGCCGGCGCCCAAGACGCTGCATGAGCTGCTGCGCGAACGCGAGGCGAACAAGGGGGAATCCGCATGACGCCCGCCCACGCCGATTTTCTGCAGGATCTGCGCCAGACGATGCCGGCGGCGCGCATTTTCACCGACCCATTGTCCACGCTGGCCTACGGCACCGATGCCAGCTTCTACCGCTTGCGGCCGCAGATCGTCGCCCGAGTGGAGAGCGAGGGCGAGGTGGCCGAGCTGCTGCGTCTGGCTCGCCGGCATCATGTGGCCGTCACCTTCCGCGCCGCCGGCACCAGCCTGTCTGGCCAGGCGGTCAGCGATTCGGTACTGGCGGTGCTGGGCGACGGCTTCAACCACGGCGAAGTGCTGGACGGCGGCGCGCGCATCCGGCTGAGACCCGGCGTGATAGGCGCGCACGCCAACGCGATGCTGATGCCGTTCGGCCGCAAGATCGGCCCCGACCCGGCGTCGATCAACACCGCCAAGATAGGCGGCATCGCCGCCAACAACTCCAGCGGCATGTGCTGCGGCACCCGCGACAACAGCTATCACACCATGCAGTCGCTGCGGCTGCTGCTGCTTGACGGCGCCGTGCTGGATACCGCCGACGCGGCCAGCGTGGCGGCCTTCCGCGAGTCGCATGCCGGCCTGCTTGACGGCCTGGCGCAGCTGTCGCGCGAGCTGGCCGGCGATTCGCAGCTGGCCGAGCGGGTGCGCCGCAAATACCGGCTGAAGAACACCACCGGCTACGGCATCAACGCCTTGCTGGATTTCACCGATCCGCTGGAGATGCTCAGCCACTTGATGATCGGCTCCGAAGGCACGCTGGGCTTCATCTCCGAGATCACTTTCCACACGGTGGCCGAGCATCCGCACAAGGCGTCGGCGCTGGTGCTGTTCGACGATCTGGAGCGCTGCTGCCGCGCGGTATCGGCCCTGAGCGCGGCGCGCGACGCCAGCGGGGTGTCGGCGGTGGAGTTGATAGACAGCCGCAGCATCCGCGCGGTGCAGGGCAAGCCGGGACTGCCGGATTTTCTCTATCAGCCGGTGGGGCCGGGCAGCACCTGTCTGTTGATCGAGCTGCGCGCCGGCGACGAGGCGCGGCTGGGAGAGGATTGCGCCGCGATCGAGCGGCTGCTGGCCGATTACCAGCCGCAAGTATCCAGCGGCTTCAGCCGCGACGCGCGCGAATGCGAAACCTACTGGGCTTTGCGCAAGGGCCTGTTCCCTGCTGTGGGCGCGGCGCGGCCGGTGGGCACCACGGTGGTGATCGAGGACGTGGCCTTTCCCATCCCTCAGCTGGCCGACGGCGTGGCCAAGCTGACCGCGCTGTTCGACAAGCACGGCTACGACGAGGCGCTGCTGTTCGGCCACGCGCTGGACGGCAATCTGCACTTCGTGTTCGCGCCCGGTTTCGAAAGCCCCGCGGAGGTCGACCGCTACCAGGCTTTCATGCAGGACGTCAGCGATCTGGTGGCCGGCGAGTATGACGGCTCGCTGAAGGCCGAGCACGGCACCGGCCGCAATGTGGCGCCCTTCGTGCGCCAGGAATGGGGCGATGCCGCCTGGAACATCATGCGCCGCATCAAGGCGCTGTTCGACCCGGAAGGCCTGCTCAATCCCGGCGTGATCATCACCGACAACGACAGGCTGCACCTGGAAAACCTGAAGCCGATGCCGGCGGCGGACGATCTGGTGGACCGTTGCACCGAGTGCGGCTTCTGCGAGCCGGCCTGCCCGTCGCACGGGCTGACGCTGAGCCCGCGCCAGCGCATCGTCGCCTGGCGGCGCATCCGCCAGCTGGAGCGCGACGGCGAGGGCGCGATGGAGCTGGCGGCGCTGAAGTCCGGCTATCGCTACCGCGCTGTCGATACCTGCGCCGCCACCGGCATGTGCGCGACCCGTTGTCCGGTGGGCATCAACACCGGCCTGTTGATGAAAAAACTGCAGGGTCCGAGCCGGCGTCCCGCTCTGGCCGGCTTCGCCGAGCGGCATATGGGCTGGATGACGGCGGCGGCGCGGACCGGCTTGCGGCTGGCGCATCTGGCTGGGGCGCGGCGTTTGAACGAGTGGACGCGCCGCCAGCCGGGCGAGCGCAAGGTGATTCCGCTGATCCCGGCCAGCCTGCCGCGCGCCGCCGCGCCGCTGCCCCGTTTGTCCG
This sequence comes from Chromobacterium indicum, assembly GCF_039708975.1. Taxonomy (NCBI): domain Bacteria; kingdom Pseudomonadati; phylum Pseudomonadota; class Betaproteobacteria; order Neisseriales; family Chromobacteriaceae; genus Chromobacterium; species Chromobacterium indicum. Next base: position 241,996 of record NZ_JAYFSJ010000009.1, on the reverse strand, counting down.
GCGACGGCGAGCCGGTGGTGCTGTTCGTCAGTTGCGTCAACCGCGCGCTGGCGGAGGGCGAGGGTGGAGAGTCCGTCGCAGTCCATACCATGAGTCTGCTGCGCCGCGCGGGGTTCGCGCCGGTCTATCCGCCTGGCCATGACGGCCTGTGCTGCGGCCAGCCTTTCGCCTCGGCCAACGCCGCAAACGCCTTGGCCAGCAGCCAGGCATCGCTGAACCAGGCCTTGCTGCGAGCGAGCGCCGACGGCCGCCACCCGGTTTATCTCGACAACAGCCCGTGCGCGGCCCGCGTCAAGCAGGCGCAGGCCGAGGGCTTGCTGGACCAGCGCTTGAAATTGTTCGACGCCGCCGGTTTTCTGACGGAAAAAGTCCTGCCGCGGCTGAGCATCGTCCGGCGGCTGCCGCAACTGGCGCTGCATATCCCGTGCAGCGCGACGGCGATGGGTGCGGCTGGAAACTTGAAGCAACTGGCCGCCAGTTGCTGCGAAGAGCTGACCGTGCCGGACATCGCCTGCTGCGGCTTCGCCGGCGACAAGGGTTTCACCGTGCCGGAATTGAACGCCCATAGCCTGAGGAGATTGAAGCCAGCCTTGCCGGATGCTTGCCGCCACGGCGTGTCGATGAGCCGCACCTGCCAGATCGGCCTGACCGAGCATGGCGGGATTCCCTACGCCAGCATCGAGGCGCTGCTGGATTTCTGCACCAACCCAAGCGGTCCGCCATGAAGACCGCCTTTTCAACGCTGATGTAAACCCAAGAAACGCAAGCCAGTCCTGCCATGCCGAAACGATCCCGTTCATCGGCAGGGGAGCGGCTGCGCCTGCGAAACCAGGAATGAGGAGAAGCTTCACATGCAAGGCATCTGGACCCAACAGTACTTTCCCGCCGGCGGCTCCGCGCTGTCGGCATTGATGGCCGCGTTGCCCATCGCTTTTTTCTTCGTCGCGCTGGCGGTGCTGCGATTGAAGGGCCACGTCGCCGGCACGCTGACGGTGCTGATCGCGCTGGCGGTGGCCATTTTGTTCTACGGCATGCCGGCGCAGATGGCGTTGGCCGCCGCTGCCTTCGGCTTCGGCTACGGGCTGTGGCCGATCGCCTGGATCATCGTCGCCGCGGTCTTCCTGTACAAGATCACGGTCAAGACCGGGCAGTTCGACATCATCCGCGCCTCGGTGCTGTCGGTGACCGAGGACCAGCGGCTGCAGATGCTGCTGGTGGGTTTTTCCTTCGGCGCCTTCCTGGAGGGCGCGGCCGGATTCGGCGCGCCGGTGGCCATCACCGCCGCGCTGCTGGTGGGGCTGGGCTTTAATCCGCTGTACGCGGCCGGGCTGTGTTTGATCGCCAACACCGCGCCGGTGGCTTTCGGCGCGATGGGGATACCGATCATCGTCGCCGGGCAGGTGACCGGGCTGGATCCGTTCCTGATCGGCGCCAAGGCCGGCCATCAGCTGCCCATCCTGTCGGTGATCGTGCCGTTCTGGCTGGTCATGATGATGGACGGCCTCAAGGGCGTGCGCCAGACCTGGCCCGCCATCCTGGTGGCCGGCGTCTCGTTCGCCGTCACCCAGTTTTTCACCTCCAACTACATCGGGCCGGAGCTGCCGGACATCACCTCGGCGCTGGTCAGCCTGGTATGCCTGACGCTGTTTCTGAAAACGTGGCAGCCGGCCGAAATCTTCACTTTCAACGGCCGCCGCGCGCCGTCCGTCCGGCAGGCGAGCGGCTTCAGCCTGGGACAGATCGCGCGCGCCTGGAGCCCTTTCCTGATTCTGACCGCGCTGGTGACGGTGTGGAGCGTCAAGCCGTTCAAGGCCTTGTTCATCAAGGGCGGCGCGCTGGAGGGCTGGATCTGGAAGCTGCATGTGCCGGGGCTGGACAAGCTGGTGCTGAAGACCGCGCCCATCGTCGCCCATGACGCGCCGTACGAGGCGCTATACAAGTTCGACATCGTCTCCGCCGTCGGCAGCGCCATCTTCCTGTCCGCGTTGCTGTCGATGGCGCTACTGAAATTCCGCCCGGCCGATGGCTTGCGCACGTTGGCCGAGACATTGGTCGAGCTGCGCCGGCCGATATTGTCGATAGGCATGGTGCTGGCCTTCGCCTTCGTCGCCAACTATTCCGGCATGTCGAGCACGCTGGCGCTGTGCCTGGCCGGCACCGGCAAGGCGTTTCCGTTCTTCTCGCCGTTCCTCGGCTGGCTGGGCGTGTTCCTGACCGGCTCAGACACCTCGTCCAACGCGCTGTTTTCCGCCTTGCAGGCGGCCACCGCGCACCAGCTGGGCGTGTCGGACGTGCTGTTGGTGGCGGCCAACACCACCGGAGGCGTCACCGGCAAGATGATCTCGCCGCAGTCCATCGCCGTGGCCTGCGCGGCGGTGGGGCTGATAGGCAGGGAAGCGGACCTGTTCCGCTTCACGCTGAAACACAGCCTGATTTTCTGCAGCTTCGTCGGCCTGTTGACCTGGCTGATGGCGTACATGGGCTGACGCGGATTCCCCGCGGCGGCAAGCGCCGCCGCGGAGCGGACTGTCCAGTTACAGATGGTTATTAGATTAGAAATAACGATTTCGCATCTGCTGATAGCCAATCGATATAATGGGGCCAGTTCTGGGAGAGGCTCTGTGTACAAATATCTGGAAGATTTCGTCGGCGGCACGCCGCTAGTGCGGCTCAAGCGCCTGCCGGGCGATAACGGCAACGTGGTGCTGCTGAAGCTGGAGGGCAATAATCCGGCGGGGTCGGTGAAAGACCGGCCGGCGCTGTCGATGATCCGCCGCGCGGAGCGGCGCGGCGACATCAAGCCGGGCGACACGCTGATCGAGCCCACCAGCGGCAACACCGGCATCGCGCTGGCGATGGCGGCGGCGATGATGGGCTACCGCATGGTGCTGATCATGCCGGAGAACTCCAGCGCCGAGCGGGTGCAGGCGATGCGCGCTTACGGCGCGGAGGTGATCCTGACGCCGGCCGCCGGTTCGATGCCGGCGGCGATAGACCTGGCGCGCAGCATGGAGGCGGCCGGCGAGGGCCGCATCCTCGACCAGTTTTCCAATCCGGACAATCCCCAGGCGCATTACGAGGGCACCGGTCCGGAAATCTGGGAAGAGACCGAAGGCAAGATCACCCATTTCGTGTCCAGCATGGGCACCACCGGCACCATCATGGGCACCGGCCGCTTCCTGAAGGAAAAGAATCCGGCCATCCGCATCGTCGGCGTCCACCCGGAACCGGGCAGCCAGATCGCCGGCATCCGCAAATGGGAAGACCCGTACGTGCCGAAGATCTGCGACTTTTCCCGCATCGACGAGATCCTGCATGTCGGCCAGCAGGAAGCGGAAGACACCGCCCGGCTGCTGGCGCGGCGCGAGGGCATCCTGGCCGGCCCGTCTTCCGGCGGCGCGCTGGCGGTGGCCTTGCGGCTGGATGCGCAATTGAAGAATGCGGTGATCGTGTCGGTGGTGTGCGACCGCGGCGACCGCTACCTGTCCACCGGATTGTTCGACCGCGCTTGACGCAGTGTGGCCGGTTGCCGGCTTGGCAGCCGGCCCGGCGGCGATTAGCATGGCATTTTGTTCGAAAGATGCCGATATGCTGAAACTCTACGTCGATCAGGATTTCTTCAGCCCCTACGCGATGGCCGCCTTCGCCGCGCTGACTGAAAAGGGCCTGCCTTTCGAGGCGCTCACCCGCGACCTCGCCGCAGGCCAGCAGTTCGAGCCCGCCTACCGCGCGCAATCGCTGACCTCCCGCGTGCCGACATTGGTGGACGGCGATTTCTCGCTCAGCGAATCATCGGCCATCATCGAATACCTGGAAGACGCCTACCCCGACACCCTGCGCGTGCTGCCCGTCGATCTGAAAGCCCGCGCGCGCGCGCGCCAGCTGCAGGGCTGGCTGCGCAGCGATCTGCTGCCGCTGCGCGACGAGCGCAGCACTGAGACGGTGTTCGGCCGCAAGCCGGCTTTGCCGCTGGGCGAGGCTGCGCGCAAGGCTGCGGACAAGCTGATCGCGGTGGCTGAAGCGGTGGTGCCGGCGGATGGCGGCAACCTGTTCGGCGACTGGTGCGTGGCGGACGCGGAACTGGCCCTGCTGCTGAAGCGACTGACGGCGGAGGAGATGCCGCCGCGGCTGTCCGCCTACGCCGAGCGGCAGTGGCTGCGGCCGTCGCTTGTGGCCTGGCGCGCCCGGCAGGCTCGCTGAGCCGGCCCCGTCCGCTCTATACTGCGGGTAAAGAAGAGCGGGGGACGGGGACGATGGGCATCGCGAAGACGAGTTCCAGGCTGTGGGCCGGCCTGCTGCTGGCCTGCGCCGGCGCGCAGGCGCACGCGGCGTCGCGCGATCTGTATTTCGTCACCCAGTTGTTCCCCCCCTTCATCACCCAGGATGCGGACGGCAGGCTGGATGGCGCGCTGGTGGCGATTCTGCGCGAGGCCTGCCGGCGTTCGTCATGGAATTGCACCGTCCAGGCCATGGTGTGGAAGCGAGCGTTGCTGACGATAAGCCAGGGCGGCGCCGACGGGCTGGTGCTGGCGCAGGACGCGCCGGAGCGGCGGGCGGTGATGGAGCTGTCCAAACCGGTGCTGGCCAGCAGCTACGGCCTCTACGTGAAAACGAACAGTTCCTTGCGTTACCGCCAGCCTGGCGATCTCGCCGGGAAAACCATCGCGGTGTATGGCCCGTCGCTGTCGCAGACCAATAGCGAGCGGCTGGTCCAGGGCGTGGCCGGCGTGAACCTGACCGTGGAGCTGGATCCGGAGACGGTGCTGCGCAAGCTGGCGGCGGGTCGTTACGGCAACAATGCGGTGGCGTTTTCCAACGACGATGTTGCCCGTTACTGGATCAAGCGCGACGGCCTGGGCAATCTGCGCAAGCTGGCCGAGGTCAAGCAGTTGACGTATCTGTACGGCTTCACCCGCAGCCGGGTGAAGCCCGGCATGCTGGAAACGTTCAACATGGCGCTGGACGGCATGTGCCGCGACGGCAGCCTGGCCAGGCTGGCCGCGCCGTCCGGCATTCGGCTGGCCACCTGCCGCTGAGTGCGGCAAGGGTGGGTCAAAGCGGTTATCATTCAGGGAATCCTTCGCCGCCGGCGGCGGCGCCAAACGCAGCGCAGAACAAGCATAATCATGTCGCAACACGCATTCTCTCCGGACGAGAACGTCCATTGTAGCCCCAGGGGCTGGTACCAACTGGCCAGCGAAAAGCCCGGCTTCATCCATGACGAGGCCCAGGCCGCGGCCATCGAGCAGCTGGACCGGCTGTGGCACGAGTTGGTGGATTTCAAGACCAAGCGCAATCGCTTCCTGGGCCGCAGCCTGAGAAGCCCGGATGTGCCGCGCGGCCTGTATTTCTGGGGCGGGGTAGGGCGCGGCAAGAGCTTCCTGATGGACGCGTTCTACGCCTGCGTGCCGTACCGCCGCAAGCGCCGCATCCACTTTCACAATTTCATGGCGGAAACCCACCGCGAGCTGCGCAAGTTCGCCGGCGGCAAGGACCCGCTGCTGGCCTACGCCGACGAGATCGCCAAGTCGACGCGGCTGCTGTGCTTCGACGAATTCCACGTGTCGGACATCGCCGACGCGATGATTCTGGGCCGCCTGATGTCTGCCTTGATCGAGCGCGGCGTGGTGGTGGTGACCACCTCCAATTACGCTCCGGACGATCTCTACCCAGGCGGCCTGCAGCGGCAGAACTTCCTGCCGACGATAGAGCTGATTAAACGCGAGATGGACGTGCTCAACGTCGACGGCGGACATGACTACCGGCTGCGCGAACTGACGCGGGAGCCGTTGTTCATGGTGCCGGCCGACGAGGGCTGCGAGCGGAAGATGGAGCAACTGTTCCACAAAGTGGGGACTGGCGCGGACCTGCCGCAAAAAAGCATTACCGTGCTGGATCGCGAGATCGAGGTCAAACGGATGTCGCCTGGCGTGATCTGGTTCGATTTCATGGCCTTGTGCGACGGCCCGCGCGCGCAGACCGACTACCTTGAAATCGCCAGCGAATACCATACGGTGTTCGTGTCCGGCATTCCCCGGCTGACGGCCAAGCAGGCGTCCATCGCCCGCCGCTTCACCTGGCTGGTGGACGTGTTCTACGACAACCGCGTCAAGCTGATCGCCTCGGCCGACGCGCCGCCGGAAGAGATCTACACCGAGGGCCTGCAATCCGGCGAGTTCTTCCGCACCGCCAGCCGGCTGACCGAGATGCAGTCCAAGAGCTATCTGGAGCTGCCGCACCAGTCGATGGCGCAAAGCCACGACCAGCCGCCGCCGGGCGTGGCGCTGTAAGCGGGCCGGCCGCGCTCAGTTGCGCGCCGGCTGCAGGTCCAGCTCCAGGATGTGGTCGGCCACCATGATGTCGCGGGCCAGGTCCACCACGCTGATGAAGCTGCGCCGGTCGTGCGCGGACACCAGGAAGCTCCAGCTGGCGCCGTTCTGATCGGCGCGGATGCTGATGCTTTCCTCGTGCAGCTTCAGGCCCGACGGCGCCAGCCGCTCCGCCAGCCGCTCCACCGTCCAGTCGTGGTCGGCGCTCAGCTTGACGCTGACGAACAGGCTGACCCGCCGCGGCAGGATGTTCTCGATGCGGTTCACCACGGTGACGAAGACCATGCACAGCAAGGTCAGCGCGATGGCGGCGCCGTAAAAGCCGACGCCGATCAGGATGCCGATCACCGACGACATCCACACCGAGGCGGCCGAGGTCAGGCCGCTGATGCTCAGCCCTTCCTTCATGATCATGCCGGCGCCCAGGAAGCCGATGCCGGTGAGCACCCCTTGCGCCACCCGCGTCATGTCGCCGTGCATGATGTCCGCCGACTGTCCGCCGTACCAGTAGCCGGAGTAGCCGATGATGCTGATCGCCGCCGACGATGCCATGCACACCAAGCCGTAGGTGCGCATGCCGGCCGCGCGGCCGTTGTACCAGCGCTCATAGCCCAGCAGGCTGCCCAGGACCAGGCCGCCGAACAGGTGGGCGACGACCAGCAGGTTGACCTGCCATTTGCCGGCGTTCCAGTACAGGTCGGCCAATTGCTGCCAGCTCAAATCCATTTTCTTCCTCCGGCGCCGTCGGGCGCGCATGCGGTGTCGGTTTGCTTAAGCGGGCATCATGGCATACCGCGCGACGCTTTCTCAATCCGGCAGGCATTTGTCGGCGAGGGGGCTGCCGGGCCGCATTGATATCTTTACGTGAAAATATGTAGTGAGATGACTACATTTTTGCGCTTCCCCTCTTTCGTGAAGCTGTCCATCTCTGCTATAAATCGGTGCTGATTACGTTTTAGCAAAAAAATCGCAATTTGTGCGTTGCAATGTAGCAAAGGTACACAAGGAGACGGCATGACTCGGGTGCTGGTAGTCGGCAGTATCAATATGGACCTGGTGGCATCCGCCAAGCGGATGCCGAAATTGGGCGAAACGCTGCTGGGCGAGGGATTCTCCACCTACCCGGGCGGCAAGGGCGCCAACCAGGCCGTAGCCGCCGCCCGTCTGGGCGCGCGAGTGTCGCTGCTGGGCTGCGTCGGCGACGACGCTTTCGGCCGCGACTTGCGCGCCCATCTGGAGCGCGAAGGCGTGGATTGCGGCCGGGTGGGGACCGTGGATGGTCCCACCGGCATCGCCGCCATCACCGTCAGCGGCGGCGACAACGCCATCCTGGTGGTGCCTGGCGCCAACCACAAGCTGACGCCCGCCCATCTGGACGCCGCCGAGCAGGCCTTCATCGACGCCGACGTGGTGCTGACCCAGCTGGAAATTCCGCTGGCGACAGTGCGCCGCGCCGCCGAACTGGCCGCCCGCCACAAGAAGCCGCTGCTGCTGAATCCCGCGCCGGCGGTGCCGTTGCCGGAAGAGCTGCTGCAGCGGGTGGCGTTGTTGACGCCCAACGAGCACGAATTCCTGACCATGCTGGCCCAGCCCGACGCCGACTGGCGCTCGCTGCTGGCCGAGCGCCCCGGCAAGTTGGTGATGACTCACGGCAAGCACGGCGCCTATTTCGCGTTGGCGCGCGGCCAGCTGCGCCATCAGCCGGGCTTCGAAGTCAAGGCGGTGGACAGCACCGGCGCCGGCGACACCTTCAACGGCGCGCTGGCGGCCTTCCTGCCGCTGGGCCTGGAAGAGGCGGTGCGCCGCGCCAACGCGGCCGGCGCGCTGTCGGTCACCCGCCACGGCGCGCAGGGCGGCATGCCCGCGCTGGCGGAGCTGGAAGCCTTCCTGGAGAGCAAAGCATGAAGAAGCACGGCCATCTGAACCGCGACATCGCCCGCATCCTGGCGTCGATGGGCCATACCGACAGCCTGGTGATCGCCGACTGCGGCCTGCCGATTCCGCCCGGCGTCGAGTGCGTGGACCTGTCGCTGAGGCTGGGACAGCCCGGCTTCATCGAAACGCTGGACAGCGTCCTGGCCGATTTCCAGTGCGAGCGCGCGGTGTTCGCCATCGAGTGCCGCCAGCACAACCCGGCGGTGCAGGACAGGGCCGAGCGGATGGCGAAGGACGGAGCGGCGCTGGATTTCGTCAGCCACGAAGAATTCAAGCAGCGCTGCCTGGCGGCGCGGGCCGTGATCCGCACCGGCGAATGCACGCCGTACGCCAACGTGATCCTGCACTCCGGCGTGATCTTCTGAGGAGACGGACCATGCAAGTGACCATGCGCGGCATCAGCAAGGCTTTCGGGCCGGTCAAGGTGCTGGAAAACGTCGAGTTCACGCTGCGCGGCGGCGAAATCCACGCGCTGATGGGGGAGAATGGCGCCGGCAAATCCACGTTGATGAAGATACTCAGCGGCGTCCATCGCGCCGACGCCGGAGAAATCCTGCTGGACGGCCGCAAGGCCGAGCTGCGCGACACCGCGGCGGCGGAAGCGGCCGGCATCGCCATCATCCACCAGGAATTGAACCTGATTCCGCAGCTGTCGGTGATGGAAAACCTGTTCCTCGGCCGCGAGCCGTCGCGTTTCGGCCTGATCGACTATGGCCGCATGCGCCGCGAGGCGAAGGCGCAGCTGGCTGCGCTGGGCGTCGGCGGCATCGATCCCGACGCCGAGGCCGGCAGCCTGTCCATCGGCCAGCAGCAGATGGTGGAAATCGCCAAGGCGCTGGCGCTGAACGCCCGCGCGCTGATCATGGACGAGCCGACGGCGGCGCTGACCGAGCGCGAGATCGACACGCTGTTCGGCCTGATGGACCAGCTGAAGGAAAGCGGCGTGGCCATCGTCTACGTTTCGCACCGGATGGAGGAGATCTTCCGCGTCTGCGACCGGATCAGCGTGCTGCGCGACGGCTGCTTCGTCGGCGAGCGCGAAATCGCCGGCACCGATTTCGACGAGGTGGTGCGGATGATGGTGGGCCGCGAGATCGGCGACCGCTATCCCAAGCGCGAAGCCGTTCCGGGCGCGGTGCGGCTGAAGGTGGAAAACCTGGCCGACGAGAACATGATCGCCGGCATCAGTTTCGAAGTGCGCGCCGGGGAGGTGCTGGGCATCGCTGGATTGATGGGCTCCGGCCGCAGCGACATCCTGAAGACGCTGTTCGGCGCCAAGCGCCGCACCGCCGGCCGCGTCGAGCTGGACGGCAAGGAGTTGAAAGTGGCCGCGCCGGGCGACGCCATCGCCGCCGGCCTGGGCTTTGTGCCGGAAGACCGCAAGAGCAAGGGGCTGGTGCTGGGCATGTCGCTGCGCGAGAACGCGACGCTGGTGCACCTGGACCGTTACGCCCGCCTGGGCGTGGTGAGCGCCGGCGACGAGAAGCGGGCGGTGGACGGCTTGATAGAGCAGCTGCGCATCCGCACACGCGACGCCGAGCTGGACGTCAAATCGCTGTCCGGCGGCAACCAGCAGAAAGTGGTGTTCGCCAAATGGCTGGCGCGTCCGCCCAAGGTATTGCTGCTGGACGAGCCGACGCGCGGCGTAGACGTCGGCGGCAAGGCCGAGATCTACCACATCGTCAACCAACTGGCCGCCGCCGGCGCCGCCATCGTGATGGTGTCGTCCGAATTGCCGGAAGTGCTGGCGCTGAGCAACCGCATCCTGGTGCTGCACGAGGGCCGCCAGGCCGGCATCTTCGACGCCGCCGGCTGCGACCAGGAAACCCTGATGGCCGCCGCCGCCGGCGGAGCCGCATCCACCGAAACCAGGAAACAAGCATGACCCCGCAACAGAAAGCCAATCTGCAACGCCTAGGCCCCTTCATCGCCCTGGTGCTGGTGGCCGTCGGCCTGTCCGTGATGAGCCCGGACTTTCTCACCGTCAATAATCTGCTGAACGTGATGCGGCAGGTGTCGATCAACGCGCTGATCGCCTTCGGCATGACGCTGGTGATCCTGCTGGGCGGCATAGATTTGTCAGTCGGCTCCATCCTGGCGCTGTCCTCGGTGCTGACCGCCACGCTGCTGCAGGCAGGCGTCGACCCCATGCTCGCCACGCTGCTGGGCATTCTGGCCGGCGCGGCGATGGGCCTGTTCAACGGCCTGGTGATCAGCAAGGGCAAGGTGGCGCCGTTCATCGCCACGCTGGCGACGATGACCATCCTGCGCGGCCTGGCGCTGGTGTTTTCCAACGGCAGCCCGATCACCGGCTTCGACAGCGAGCTGTTCTCGATGCTGGGCGGCGGCTACGTGGCCGGCCTGGTGCCGGTGCCGGTGGTGTGGATGCTGATTTTGTTCGCCGGCTTCTGGTTCCTGCTGAAAAAGACCGTGTTCGGCCGCCATCTGTACGCGACCGGCGGCAACGAGGAAGCGGCGCGGCTGTCCGGCGTCAAAGTGGACCGGGTCAAGCTGTGGGTGTACACCGCTTCCGGCGCGATGTCGGCGATGGCCGGCGTGGTGCTGACCTCGCGGCTCAACTCGGCGCAGCCGACGGCCGGCACCGGCTATGAGCTGGACGCGATCGCCGCGGTGGTGCTGGGCGGCACCAGCCTCAGCGGCGGCCGCGGCTGGATTTTCGGCACCTTGATCGGCGCTTTGCTGATCGGCGTGCTCAACAACGGCTTGAATCTGCTGGGCGTGTCCTCGTTCTACCAGCAGGTGATCAAGGGCGCGGTGATTCTGCTGGCGGTATTGCTGGATCGCAGCAACAAGAAGTGACGATGGCGGCGCGCGCCGCCCAATGCAGTGCATCATTCCATTTTCCAGGGAGCATCAGCATGAAACGCATTCTTACCCCGCTCGTGGCCGGCATTCTGGCCTTCGGCATCGCCGCCTGCTCCAAGCAGGGTCCGGGCAGCGCGCCGGCCGGCGACGCCAGCGCAGCGGCGGCCGACGGCAAGGTCACCGTCGGCCTGGCGGTGTCCACGCTCAACAACCCGTTCTTCGTCGAGCTGCGCGACGGCGCGGCGGCCGAAGCCAAGAAGCAGGGCATCAGCCTGATCACCGTCGACGCGCAGGACGATCCGGCCAAGCAGCAGGCCAGCGTGGAAGACCTGATCCAGAAGAAGGTCAGCGTGATCCTAATCAATCCGACCGACTCGTCCGCGGTGGCCAATGTGGTGAAGGAGGCGACGTCCAAGGGCATCAAGGTGGTGTCGCTGGATCGTAGCGTCAACGGCGCCGAAGTCAGCGCCCACATCGCCTCCGACAACATCGCCGGCGGCGTGATGGCCGGCAAGTACCTGCTGGACAAGCTGGGCGGCAAGGGCCGCATCGTCGAGCTGGAAGGCATCGCCGGCTCTTCCGCCGCCCGCGAGCGCGGCGAGGGTTTCCACCAGGTGGTGGACAAGAAGGAAGGCGTCAAGCTGCTGGCCAAGCAGCCGGCCGATTTCGACCGCGCCAAGGGCCTGTCGGTGATGGAAAACATCATCCAGGGCAACAAGGACATCCAGGGCGTGTTCGCGCACAACGATGAAATGGCGTTGGGCGCGGTGAAGGCGATCCAGGCCGCCGGCCTGAAGAACGTGGCGGTGGTCGGCTTCGACGCCACCCCGGACGCGGTGGCCGCGGTCAAGGCCGGCACGCTGTCCGCCACCGTGCAGCAGCAGCCGGCCCTGATCGGCCAGTACGGCGTGCAGGCCGCCAAGAAGCTGGCCGACGGCCAGAAGGTGGACAAGTTCATTCCGGTGCCGCTGAACCTGGTCCAGCAATAAGCCGCAATAAACCAACGGGGCCGGCGCCTGCGCGTCGGGCCCCGTTTTGCCATATTGCGATTATCATTTCCGTTTCATTGCCCAGCCATACTCCATGAGCAGCTTCAAACGCCTGACCATAGACGACATCGCCGCCCTGGCCGGCGTGTCGCGCACCACCGCCAGCATGGTGCTGAATGGCCATGCCGAGCGCTACCGCATTTCGCCGGCCACCGTGGAAAAAGTGGAGAAGGCTGCGCGCGAGCACCATTTCGAGCCTTCCCAGCAGGCGCGCAGCCTGCGCAGCCGGCGCAGCAGCAGCATAGGCCTGGTGGTGCCGGATCTGACCAACTCCACCCATGCCGCCTTGGCGCAGGCATTGGAGAACGGCTGCCGCGAGCGCGGTTACCAGCTGCTGATGGTGACCAGCGACGAAGACCCGGAGCGGGAAAGCTCGGGCATCGGCCAGATGGCGGCGCGCCAGGTGGACGGCATGATCGTGGTGCCGTGCAGCGGCGATGCCGCGCGCTATCAGCCCTGGACCGGCAGGCTGCCGTTTGTGTTCGCCGACCGCCACATCCCGGGCAGCGGCATACCGTCTACAGTGACAGACGCCGGCGACAGCGTCGCCAGACTGCTGTCGCCGCTGCTGGCGGATGGGGTGGATGAGCTGGCGTATTTCGGCGGCCAGCCGGAGCTGTCGGCCAGCCGCGAGCGTCTGGCCGGCTACCGGCAGGCGCTGAAAGCCGCAAGGTTGGAAGAGGGGACGGACTGGGTGGCCGAGCGGGATTTCCAACGCGAATCCGGCTACCGGATGATGGCTGACTGGCACGCGCGGCATGGCCGCTATCCGCGCGCGCTGTTCACCGCGTCGATCACGCTCTTGGAGGGCGTATTGTCCTTCATCCGCGAGCACCACCGGCTACGGGAGGCGCCGCAATATCTGCTGACTTTCGACGATCATCCCTTGCTGGATTGTCTGCCCTTGCCGATAGACGCCATCCGCCAGAACAGCGCGGCGTTGGCCGAAGCCAGCCTGGCCCAGGTGCTGGCCTTGTTGCAAGGCGAGGCGCTGGCCGAGCGCGATCTGCGCGTGCCGGCCAGCCTCAACCTGCGCCGCCTGGCGGTTTAGGCCGATTGCGCAGCCTGCCGCCCGGCGGGTTCGCGCGCTTCGCGCATCATCAGCGAACCCAGCAGGAAGGTGGACGACAGCAGCGTGGAGAACGCCATCGCCAGCGCGTAGTCGCCATGGCGCAAATCGACCAGCAAGCCGAACACATAGGGCGCCGCCGTGGCGACGAGATAGCTGAGGAACCAGAACAGGCTAAAGGTGACCGCCGCCTTGTCCGGCGTCATGCCGGGCTGCTCCTGCGCCAGCGTCACCAGGCTGGGCAGCGGCAGGAAAATAAAGAAGCCGGCGGCCAGCGCGGCCGCGGCCACCAGTCCGGCATCGCCGCTCCAGCCCCAGGCCTGGGCATGCAGGCCGGTCACCGCCAGCAATTGCATCAAGCCCGACAGCCGCAGCATGGGCAGCCTGCGCGTGATCTTCCTGGCCAGCCAGATGCCGGCCGCCGTGCCGGCCAGCCCCGCCAATACCACGTATTTCGCCTGCTGGATGCCGGCGTTCTGGTAGAAGCTGAACAAAATCACGTAGAAGGACAGCGTGCCGCAGTAGGTGAAGGCCAGCAGCCAGTTGAAGCGCTCGGCCAAGCCCTGGCGCAGCGTGTGGCGGGGTCCGTCGCCGGCAGGTTTCGTCTCTGCGACGCCATCGGCGCCGAACGTCAGCCACAGCGCCAGGCACAGCACGCTGCCCAGCGAGATGGCCAGCAACGTGGCGCGCCAGTCGCCAAACCATCCCAGCATCGACGGCAGGCCGAACAGGATGGTGGCGGTGCCGACATTGAAGGCCACCGCGTTCAAACCATTGACGAAGGGCCGTTCCGCCGGAGAGAACCATTGCATGACGATGGGCGAGAAATAGACGATGACCAGCGCGCCGCCAAGTCCCATCAGGAAGCGCGTCAGCAACAGCCAGGGATAGCTGTGGACGAAGGGCGTCAAGATTCCCAGCGCCATCAGCGCCATCGCCAGCGCGACCGCTTTTTTGGCCAGCAGCCGGGATAATATGCCGGCGGCGACGAAGGCCCCCAGCAATTTGGCCGCGGCCACGGCGTTGCTGATATGGGAGCCGGCGGCCAGATCGTGGATGCCAAGCTCGCGCATGATTTGCGGGATGAAGGCGCTGCCGCCGGCCCAGCTCATGCCGAACAGGGCGTAGCTGGCAAACAGCAGCGCTTCGATCAGGTATTTATTGGCTTTCATCCTGGCCTCGCCGGATAGGGAAAACCGCCAGTTTTAGCGAGGCCGTCCGCGGTGAAACCTGTCTTTTCAGCCAGTCCAGCCGGGGCGTGGCTGTCCCGCGCCGCAGCGCGAAGCTAGCGGCGTGAATCCGTTAGCGGGCCTGGAGATGCGAGGATCTATTCCGTGCCGGCGAGCCGGCCTGCTGGGCGGTGCATGCCGTGCACAGGCGGCATGCTTTGAAAGGACTTTCAGGCTTCGCTGCCGCAGAGGAAGTCGCGCAGCATCGCTTGAGCGGCGGCGGGTTGATCCCGGGCCACGCGCAGCCCGGCGTTCTGGATGATGATCTGGCTGAGGTTGCCATGGCTGCGGATCAAGCCCGCGGCCAGGCCGTAAGGCCGCCAGGCCTGGCGCTTTTGCTGCCGGAAAGCGTCGGCTTGAGGCCAGGTCTGGGTGTTGAGCCAGGCATCGAGTCCGAGATAGTTTCCCGCCATGCAGCATTCGCCGTGGAAGAACAGCACTTTCAGTCGATCCAGCAGCGCGGGCAATAAATGGGACGAGTTTTCCAGCCAGGCGGCTTCGGCCATCAGGCCGGATTGCGGCTGCAATTCGTTGTTGGAGCGGCGGTCGATATGCAGCGCCTGCTGCACCGAGGGTTTTTTCAGGTATTCGCCCAAGGTTTTGGAAGGCTTTTGCGGAGGATGGCGGATGTCGCGCAAGTCGCGGCCGCAGCAATGTTGCATGAAGCGGTCGA
The DNA here is from genome assembly GCF_039708975.1 of Chromobacterium indicum. NCBI lineage: Bacteria > Pseudomonadati > Pseudomonadota > Betaproteobacteria > Neisseriales > Chromobacteriaceae > Chromobacterium > Chromobacterium indicum. The sequence goes on along the minus strand of NZ_JAYFSJ010000009.1, from coordinate 226,886 downwards.
TCTCGATCGCAGTCTGGCTGGCCAGTTGGCGTTGCAGCGCGATGGGCGATGCATAGGCGCGAATGAATTCGTCCAGCATGGATTGCGCGCGGTTTTTCTCATCCAGATTGATCAGCCGGTGCTGGTACGCATATTCGATATGGCTGGGCAGCTGGATTTCCGGCGCCAGTTGGGGGTTGCCCAGGCCCAGGCCCTTGAGCGGTATCGGGGGCTGGCCGCCGCTATTGCCGTCCAGCACGCGGTGGGCCAGCCGCGCGATCGAATGGGCGGCGGCGGCGCTGCCGAACAGATAGCAGTCCCGCTCGCGGTAGCGCGGCCAGCGCAACAGGAATTCCTGCAGCGCGTGATACAACTGCTGGCTGGCTTCGTCATGATTCTCCGGCAGATAGCGCGGATGGGTGGTGAAGGACAAGCCCTGGCCCAGCGGCTGGTCGATGACCAGAAGATTGGCATGATGATGCCAGCTGAAGGGGTTGGAGTAGACGCGGCCGGACGGGTCCAGCAGATAGGGGCCATGCTCATCCAGCATCGCGTCCAGCGCGCTCCACTCCGGCTCGCCGTTGATCCAGACCAGAAGCGGCGCTTTCTCGGGATGGTCTCCCGCCTCGCTGAACCAGAAATACAGCCAGCCGCCGGCCGAGTCGCCGACGGACAGATAGCCGGCGAACTGGGTGGTCCGGACTGCGCCGAAACCAGGCAGATGGCTGAGGGCGGCGCTTTCGAACAGGAAGGGATTCGATTGCACGTTCATCGATGGGTTCTTTCCGCTCGGCGGCGAGGGCAAGCGTTCGGACTGCGATTAATATGTTATAGACATTATGCGGGACTGTGCCTGGGCTTGATAAAAACCGCTGTGATTTTTCACGTTCTGTTGCGATTTAAGTTCCCGGCGATAAGCGCCGCCTTGTTGGGGTAACGGCAGCGATGCCGCTTACCAAACCAAACCGACGGAGCATTCCCATGCTGAGCCTGCACACCAATATCGCGGCACTGAACACCAAGTCCAACATGAACAGCACCCAAGGCGCGCTGTCCACCTCCATGACCCGCCTGGGCACCGGCCTGCGCATCAACTCCGCGATGGACGACGCCGCCGGCCTGCAGATCGCCACCCGTCTGGACGCGCAAAGCCGCGGCATGAACGTCGCCATGAAGAACGCCCAGAACGGCATCTCCATGCTGCAGACCGCCGAAGGCGCGCTGAACGAAGTGACCAACATCCTGCAACGGATGAAGGACCTGGGCACCGAAGGCGCCACCGCCACCGCCACCGCCGACGACAAGAAGGCGATGCAGGCTGAATACGATGCTCTGGGCAAAGAACTGACCAACATCATGAAGAACACCTCCTTCGGCGGCGAGAAGCTGCTGCAAGGCGGCAAGCTGACCCAGGAACTGAACTTCCAGATCGGCGCGGCCTCCACCGAGTCCATGACGCTGAACCTGAAGGACAACATGACCGGCCTGGATACCGCGCTGAAGTCGGTTTCCTCCAAGTATGAAGTGGCTTCCGCGACTCCTAAGACTGCTCTGGAACAGGCCAACGACGCCAAGGCCGTAGCACAGAAAAAATATGATGCAGCCAAGGCCGCTGCTGCCACGGCAGGTGGCAATGTAGATACGGATGCAGTGACAGCCGCGAAAACTGCAGCGGCTAACAACGATTTGACCGCTATCGGCAACATGCCGGTTACCAACGATACTCAGAAACAAGCCCAAGCAGAAGCTTATGCCAAGTACTACGATGGTTATGTTGCAAGCGCTTCTGCCAATGCCGATGTGAAAAAAGCTGTCGACGCGGTAACCGCAGGCGCTGACGCCGGCACCGAAGTGGGCGACAAGGCCACCATCGACACCATCTCCAAGGCGCTGGACGCTGTCGGCACCGTGCGCTCCGCGCTGGGCGCCAACGCCAACCGTCTGGACCACGTGATCAACAACCTGTCCAACGTGAACAACAACACGCTGGCAGCCAAGGGTCGCATCATGGATACCGACTACGCCAACGAAAGCTCCACCATGACCGCCAAGCAGATGCTGATGCAAGCCAGCACCTCCATGCTGAAGCAAAGCGGCAGCATGAGCAGCCTGGCCATGTCCCTGCTGCAATAATCGTCGATGCGCGGCCTTGCGCCGCGTCGATGCAAGCCAGTGGTTCGCCACTGGCTTTTTGCGTTTTTCATTCGATGGTTCAGCGGCGTGGATGAAAAATGGTTGCAAAATGTGGGGCGGGAAGCGTTTTCTTCGTATAACACTGGTTGCGAAGGGCCCGGGATGAATATAATTGGCCGTTTTTTATCTGCGATTCGAGGATGGCTATGCGTAAGGCCTTGTGCTGGCTGATAGGCCTCTGCCTGTGCGCTCCCGCGCTGGCAGGCGGCGATCCGGTGGTATTGACGGTGTCGGGCAAGATCGGTCGCTTCACCGATGCCAAGCGCGGCATCTACCAGTTTCGCGACAGCGATCTGGGCAAGCTCAGGCAGGTCAGCTTCTCCACCTCCACCAGCTGGACGCCTTCAGTGCGCTTCAGCGGGCCGCTGGTGCGCGACATCCTGGCCAAGGTGGAGGCCAAGGGCTCCATGGTGAGGGTGCTGGCGATCAACTACTACCGCTACGACATCTCGGTGGACGAGCTGGGCAAGCAGAGCGTGGTGCTGGCGCGCCGCATCGACAACAAGCCTTTCGATGTCGCCCACTATGGCCCGCTGTGGCTGATGTATCCGCTGCAAAGCATACCCGACGCCGACAAAGGGCCGCCGCTGGATGCCAAGCTGGTGTGGCAGGTCGAGGCGATGGAGGTCATGTGAGGCTGGGCGGCATCAAGCGCTATGTGCAGGCGCCATGGTGGCTGATCGTGTCGCTGCTGGTGCTGCTGCTGGCCGCAGCGTGGAATTTTTACCGCATCGACCGCGCCAGCCAGGCGCTGATAGACGGCGGCAAAAGCGAGCAGCTGTACTGGACGGTAGCGCAACTGCACATCGAGCTGGAGAAGACCCGCGCCGAGCTGATCGGCTACGCGGCGGAGTCGTCGTCGTTCGATCCGGGCGCGCAGTTCCAGCTGCTGCAAAGCCGCTACCAGGTGTTCGAGGCCCCGGACAGCGTGCTGGTGCACCGCCAATTGCGCCGCGTGGCCGGTTTCGACGCCCTGGTCGGCGCGCTGGGGCCGCTGATCCACGACAAGAGCTGGCTGCGGATGACGCCCGACTGGGCGCGCCGCATGGTGGTGCGCATCGACGCGCTGCGGCCGGTGCTGGCCAATTTCGCGGTGCAAAGCCGCGAGGCCGAAGTGTCGGCGCGGGTGGCGCGCACCAAGGCGCTGGCCAGCCAGCGTTCGCAGATGCTGATGCTGCAGCTGGTGTTGTGCGGCGGCATCTGCGGCGTGCTGCTGGTGCTGATGCGTTTCAGGGAGGTGAAGGAGCTGGCGGAGGTGCGGCAGTCGCTGCTGGAGCAAGAGCGCGCCGCCCACCAGGCGACGGTGGCGCTGGAGCTGGACCGCACTACCTTCCTTGGCACGCTGGGCCATGAAATCCGCTCGCCGCTGCAATCGATGCAGATGTGCATGGAGCTGGTGGAGCCTGCGGTGACGCCGCAGCCGGCCGCCCAGCTGGCGCTCAAGCGGATGAAGGCCGGCATGGCGCAGCTGACCAGCCAGATCCACGACATCATGGACATCTCGGCGATCAAGAACATGCAGTTGCGGCTGAATCCGGGCAGGGTGAAGCCGTCGGCCGCGCTGCGCGCGGTGATGGATGTGATGCAGCCGCTGGCGGACGCCAAGGGGCTGACGCTGCGTTACGAGGAGGCGTCGCTGCCGGAGTGGGTGTTGCTGGATGAGATCCGCCTGCGCCAGATCGTCGGCAATCTGGTGTCCAACGCGATACGCTATACCGATCAGGGCGGCGTGACGCTGAGGGCTCGCGGCGTCAACGACGCCGATCATTCCGAATTGCGGCTGGAGGTCAGCGATACCGGCATCGGCATCGCCGACGAGGACCGGCAGCGCATCTTCCAGCCGTTCAGCCAGGGGCGCAACCGCCGCCCCGGCAGCAGCGGCCTGGGCCTGTCCATCGTCAAGGAGCTGGTGCGGCTGTTCGGCGGCAGCATCGAGATGGAAAGCGCGGTCGGGGCCGGCTCCGTGTTCACCGTCAGGCTGCCGCTGCGCGAAGTGGGCGGGAGCGAGCAGAGCCGCAGCGTGCTGATCGTCGACGACGACGACGAGATTCGCGGCTCGGTGGCGGAGCTGCTGGGGCAGGACGGCTACCAGGTATCCTGCGCCGCCACCTTGAGCCAGGCGGCCGACTGCCTGGTGCAGCGGCGTTTCGATGTGCTGCTGCTGGACATGCAGCTGGGCGGGGACAGCGGCTACCAGTTGGCCGAACTGGCCCGCAAGCAGCCGCAGCGGCCGCTGATGCTGGCGATGAGCGCGGATCCGGACGAGTTCGCCGATGCCCGTTCCGGCTGGTTCGCGGCGCGGCTGAGCAAGCCTTTCGACAGCGGCCAGCTGCGCGCCGCGCTGGCCAGCCTGCCCCTGTAGCGGCGGAACAGACGAGACAAAAAAACAGGCTCCCGCGGGAGCCTGTTTTCATGCGCAGGTGTCATGCGCGCTCAGGCGTGCTCCAGCGCGTTGGTGACCATGTTCTTGATCTGCAGCGCCAGGATGGAGCCGGGCGCGGGCTTGCCGATGTAATAGACGCCATGGGTCTCCAGCGCGCGGGACAATTCGCTTTCGTGCTCCAGCGCATAGCCGGTCAGCACCACGATGGGCACCGTGGTCGAGTGGCGGCGTATGGTCTCGATCACTTCCATGCAGCTGGTGGGCTCGCCCAATACCCAGTCCAGGACGAAGGCGTCGAACTCTTCATGTTGCATGGCCTGCAACAGCGCCTGCGGTTGGTGATAGGGCAGCGCGAACAGGCCTTGCTGCACCAGGATCGCCGACAACAGGTCGGCGTCCTTGTCGTCCAGCACCGCCACCAGCAGCCGCTTGGTGTTGGCGCGCTTGGGCGGGCGTATGGTCAGGTAACCGACCTCATAGCCGTCCTCGCCGTCGAACAGGGTGCCGGGAAACACGTGCCAACAGTCGTGCAGGCGCTTGGCCAGGAACAGCGGCGCGCAGGAGTCGTCGGCCAGCTGTTCGCCCAGCTGAATCCAGCAGTGGGCTTCGCCGCTCTGATTGTTCAGATGCAGGATGGCGGGCAGCAGTTCGTTGTCCATCGGATTCTGGCCGATCTGCTGGCTGTGATCGACCAGCAGGCTGGAGGGCGGAATGTTGAAGTACTGGGCCAGGCGCTCCACCTGGGTCAGTTGCCAGGGGCTGCTGCCGTTCAGTTTGCGGTAGGCCTGGGAAGTGCTCAGCCCCAGGATCTGTTCGATCAGGCTGGCCTGTTGGGCTTCTGGCCAGCGGAACTGTTCCAGTTGCTTGCGGATGTTGTCGCAGATGATTTCGTTGGCGGACTTGGGGGTGGTCATGTCGATGTCCCGTCACATGATTTTCATAATCGTGATCCTAGCATCCATGCGGCCGACATGTGCGCAAAAAATGCTCATACTGGCAATTTTTCCTAATTTTGCGAATCATGCGTTTGCATTTTCACAACATGCGAAAAAGTACAGATGATTTTTTGTCGGGGCATGTCTATTCCATAGCCCGGATATTAGAGGACGAATGGCGCTAAATGCGTGAATAACATGTGGGAATCGGCAGGATAGCTTGGGGTTGCCCGGTGGGCGGGAGGGAAGATTTGCGCCGGATGGCAGGCATCCGACGCAAGAAATGCGAGCGTCAGCCCAAGGTGCCGGTCAGGCTGACCTGGCGGTTTTCCGGTACTTCGTTGTACGACAGCACATGCAGGCCGGGCGCGAACAAGCGGCCATAGCGGGCCAGCAGCGGCCGGATCTGCGGCATCACCAGCAGCACCGGCGCCTGGCCCTGCTGCTTCATCTGGTCGCGGATCACCGGCATATTGGCCTGCAGCTGCTGCAGCACGTTGGGATCGATCGGGAAGCTGTCCAGTTGCGGCTTGCCGGTTTGCTGGGCCTGGGACAGCGCCCCCAGCAGCAGGTTTTCCAGATCGGCGGACAGGTTGAAGGCCCGGATTTCGTCGCGCGGGCCGACGATGGTCTGGACGATCTGGCGCTTCAGCGCGCAGCGCACCTCGGCCGACAGCATGATCGGGTCCTTGGTCGTATCGCTGGCTTCCAGCAGGGCGGAGGCGATGGGCACGATGTCCTTCAGTGACACATTGTCCTGCAGCAGCTGGCGGAACACCCGCAGCTGCAGCACCGGCGTCAGAGTCTGGCCCAGCGCCGTCGCCAGCTTGGGCGCCAGCGTCGACAGCCGCTCGCCCAGCGCGGCCACGTCGTCGTGGCGGAACAGCTCGGCCAGGTTTTCGCGCATCACCTTGTTCAAGTGGGTGGCCATCACGCTGGAGCAGTCCACCACCTGGTAGCCCAGTCCCAGCGCCTTGCTCTTGTCGGCCAGCGCGATCCAGGTGACAGGCATGCCGAAGGCCGGGTCGATGCCGGGAATGCCGTCGATCTCGCCGTAGACGTCGGGCGAGGGAATGGCCATCAGCCGGTCGGCGTAGACCTCGGCCTCGGCCACCGTGTTGCCGGAGATCTGCACCGCGTATTGCGAGGGCTTGAGCCTGAGGTCGTCGCGCAGGTTCACCGTCGGCAGCAGCAGGCCCATCTGTTCGGACAGGCTCTGGCGCACGCCCTTGACGCGCTTGGTCAGCGGCGCGCCCTGGCCGGCGTCCAACAGCGTCACCAGCCGGTAGCCGAGCGCGATGCCCAGCGTGTCGGCGTAGGGCAAGGTGTTCCATTCCAGCTCGATTTCCGCTTCGCCCTGCAGCGCGGACTTCACCGCGGTCTGGTTCAGGGTGTTGGCCGCGACCGGGCGGCGGGCGTGCATGCGCCAGGCCACATAGCCCAAGAGCGCGGCGAAGCCGAGGAAGGTCGGCCACGGCATGCCGGGAATGATGGCCAGGATCAGCATCATGCCGGCGGCGCTCATCAGCACGGTGGGCGAGGCCAGCATCTGGTTGCCCACCTGTTGCTGCATGTCGCCGTCGTCGCTGATGCGGGTGACGATGATGGCGGCGGCGGAGGACAGCAGCAGCGCCGGAATCTGCGCGACCAGACCGTCGCCTATGGTCATCAACGCGTACTGGCGGAAGGCGTCGCCCATCGACAGATTGTGCATCAGCGCGCCAATGGCCACGCCGCCGAACAGGTTGATGATCAGGATCAGGATGCCGGCGATGGCGTCGCCGCGGACGAATTTGGACGCGCCGTCCATCGCGCCGTAGAAGTCGGCTTCGGTGGCGATGTCGCGGCGGCGCTGTTGCGCCTGCTCCTGGTTGATCAGGCCGGCGTTGAGGTCGGCGTCGATCGCCATCTGCTTGCCCGGCAGCGCATCCAGCGTGAAGCGGGCCGATACTTCGGAAATCCGCTCGGCGCCCTTGGTCACCACCATGAAGTTGATGATCATCAGGATGACGAACACCACCATGCCGACCACGAAGTTGCCGCCTATCACCACGTTGCCGAAGGCCTCGATCACCCGGCCGGCGGCGTGCGTTCCTTCGTGGCCGTGCAGCAGCACCACCCGGGTGGAGGCCACGTTTAGCGACAGCCTCAGCAGCGTGGTGGCCAGGATGATGGTAGGGAACACCGAGAAGTCCAGCGGCCGCCGCGCCGACACGCTGACCAGGATCACGATGATGGCCAGCACGATGTTGAAGGTGAACAGCATGTCCAGCGCCAATGGCGGCAGAGGCAGCATCACCATCGCCAGGATGGCGAGCAGGAACAGCGGGGCGGCGAGCTTGTGGCGGCCGATGTCGGCAAGCAGTTTGGTCAGCGAGTTCATGATGCGGGCTCGGGGTCGGACAGTTCGCGGGGGATGGGCAGGTCCGGCAGGGTGGGCCGGCTGCGGCGGCTACCCGCCTGGAACGCCTTCAGTTGCAAGACATAGGTCAGCACCTGCGCCACCGCGCGGTACAGCGGCGCGGGGATCTGCTGGTTGACCTGGGTGGTGTGGTACACCGCGCGCGCCAGGGGCGGCAGCGGCAGCACCGTCAGTTTCAGTTCGTCCGCCAGCTGGCGGATGTACAGCGCCATCTCGTCCACGCCCTTGGCGACGATGAACGGCGCCTCGGCGCGGTTCTCGTCGTACTTCAGCGCCACCGCGTAGTGGCTGGGGTTGACGATGATCACGTCGGCGCCGGGCAGCGCCTTGCGCACGCCGCGCTGCGCCATCTGCTGCTGCAGCTGGCGGATGCGCTGGCGCACTTCGGGGCGGCCTTCGGTGTTCTTGTGCTCTTCCTTGATTTCCTGCTTGCTCATCCGCTGTTGCTTCATGAACAGGAAAACCTGCAGCGGCAGGTCGGCCAGCGCGAACAGCAAAAACACCGCGGCCAGCTTGAGCAGGCAGGACAACAGCAGGTCGGCCGCGCCGGCCAGCGTGGGCAGCAGCGGCATGCTGTGCAGCGCGAAGAACTCATGCAGCGCGTCGCTGGCGACGCGGTACAGCAGCCAGCCCAGCACCAGCGCCTTGGCGATGGATTTGCCGATCTCGCTGGCGTGCTTGGGCGAGGCCAGCCGCGACAGGTGGGCCAGCGGGTTCATCCGCTCGAACTTGGGGCTGATCTGGTTCAGCACGAACACCCAGCCGCCGGGAAACAGGCTGAGCAGCAGCATGGTCAGCGGAATGACGGCCAGCGGCGCCAGCATCTTGATCAGCAAGAGCAGGGTGCCGCCGAACAGCTTGGACCAGCTGTTTTCCAGCGCGCCCTGGCCGGACAGCGAGGCGAAGGCCAGCGCGAACAGCTGGCGGAAGTCGTCCAGCCAGCCCGGCGCCAGCCAGAACATCATCTTCAGCGCCAGCAGCAGGCCCAGCGCGGCGGCCAGGTCCTTGGAGCGGGGCACCTGCCCCTGCTCGCGCGCCTTGCGCAGCCGCTGGGGCGTCGCCTTTTCTGTCTTGTCGCCTTGTTGCGCCTCAGCCATGGCCCATCTCCAGCAGGCGGTCCAACAGGCGCAGCGTCTGCTCGCTCAGGCTCAGGTATTGCGGCGGCAGCACCTGCATCAGCAGAGTCAGCGTGGACAGGCCGAACAGCGTCACCACCGGGAAGCCCAGCGAAAACAGGTTCAGCGCCGGCGCCACGCGGTTGATCATGCCGAAGCCGGCCTGCACCACGAAGGTGGCGAACACCACCGGCAGGGCCAGGATCATCGCCGCCGACATCACCCAGCCGACGCTGGCGGCCAGCACCGGCAACGAGGCTTGCGGAATGCCGCCGCCCAGCGGCCAGGCGCGGAAACTGGCGTACACCACCTGCACCAGCACCAGATGGCCATCCAGCGCGAAGAACAGCAGCGCCGCCAACAGATAGAGCAGGCTGGACACCACATCCGAGCTGTTGCCGTTGCCGGGGTCGTTCATGATGGCCATCGACAGGCCCATTTGCGACGACAGCAGGAAGCCCAGCAGCGATAGCACGGACAGCGTCAATTGGAAAGCGAGGCCGAACAACAGGCCGATGACCACCTGCTCGATGCTGGCGGCGATGCCGTGCAGCGAGAACGGGTCGATCGGGGAATGGGCGGGCATGCCGGGGATGCAGGCGACGGCCAGGGCCAGCGCCAGACCGACGCGGGCGCGGATCGGCACGACCGCGTCGCCGATGAAGGGCGCGATGGCGAAGGCCGCCATCAGCCGGCAGAACGGCCACCAGACGGCGGGGATCAGGTCCAGAAGCTGGGCGTACAGGCCCTGCATCGCTATCCCACCTGGCTCGCGGCGCGCTGGAACATGGCGACGCAGAAATCCATCAGGTAGCCGGTGATCCAGTGGCCGGCCAGCGCGATGGTCAATAGCACGATCAAGAGCCGGGGCAGGAAGGACAGCGTCTGCTCGTTGATCTGGGTGGCGGCCTGGATCAGGCTGACCACCACGCCGACGATCAGGCTGGGCAGCACCAGCAGCACCACCAGCGTCACGACCACGCGCAGGCTGTCGTTGACGATGTCGACCGCGATATCGGGCGTCAGCATGGCTCCGTCTCTCCTAATAAGCCTGTATCGACGTGACCAGGGTGTTGACGGTCAGCGACCAGCCATCCACCAGCACGAACAAGAGCAGCTTCAGCGGCAGCGAGATCACCAGCGGCGACAGCATCATCATGCCCATCGCCATCAGCACGCTGGACACCACCAGGTCTATCACCAGGAAGGGGATGAACAGCATGCAGCCGATCTGGAACGCGGTTTTCAGCTCAGACAGCACGAAAGCCGCCAGCTTGACGGTGAAGGCGTGGTCTTCCGGCTTGGCGACGTTTTCCTCGCCCGACAGCCGCGCCACCTGGGCCAGCGCGGTCTTGCCGGTCTGGGCCAGCATGAAGCGGCTGATCGGTTTGGCGGCGATCTCCAGCGCCTGCTGCATGGTGATCTTGTCCTGGTCGAACGGCACCATCGCCTCGTTCCACACCTGCAGGCCCACCGGGCGCATCACCAGCAGCGTCAGGATCAGCGCCACGCCGGTGATCAGGCGGTTGGGCAGGCCTTGCTGCAGGCCCAGCGCCTGGCGCAGCAGCGACAGCACGATGACGAAGCGGGTGAAGCTGGTCATCATCAGCGCCAGCACCGGCAGCAGGCCCAGCGCGGTCATCAGGATCAGGATCTGGGTCTTGATCGTGAAGTCGACCGGCATGCCGCCGGCGTTGCCGGACAACAGCTTCAACGGCTCGGCCCAGGCCGGCGCGGCCGCGAGCAGGCCCGCGGCGGCGAGCGGCAGCAGGGGGGGGAGGCGTTTCATCAGGCCAGGCTGTCCAGCTGCAGGTCGTTCAGCTCCACCACGCGCAGGCCGTAGTTGTCGCCGGACACCACCACCTCGGCGCGGCCGATCACGGTGCCGTTCACCTTGATGTCCAGCGGCTCGCCGGCGATCTTGTCCAGCTCCACCACCGAGCCGGCGCTGATCTGGCACAGGTCGGCCAGGCTGATGTCGGCGCTGCCGACTTCCAGCGTCAGCTTGACCGGGATCTTGCGCAGGAAGGGCGTCATGTCGCGCGGGGCCGGCGCAGGCTCGGTGGCGGCGGGCGCTTCGGCGTCCAGGCCGTCCAGGATGCCGTCCAGGTCGAAGTCTTGGTTCAGTTCCATTGCGGGTTCCTTGGTTTATTCGATGTCGGCGAAGCCGGACAGGCACAGCTTGCCCTGGCGTTCCACCACCTGGGCGCGGAACAGCGGCGAGCCCTGGGCGCAGACCTCGGCGTGGGGCTGCATGGCGACGGACAGAACGCTGCCGGGGCGCAGGTCCAGCACCGCGCCCAGCGGCAGCTCCTGTTCCAGCAGGCGGGCGTCCAGGCGGATGCGCAGCCGGTCGCTGAAATTGGCGCAGTCGGCGTTGCCGCCCAGCCGCGGCCGCTGGCCGGACAGGTTTTGCAGCAGCGCGTCGAAGGCGGAGGCGTTCAGCCGCAGGCGCAGCGTGCCCAGTCTGGCGTCGCCGTCGCTGAGGTCCACTTCCAGCTGCCAGGCGGATTGGGCCGGATAGCCGAGCGCTTGCGGCTTGGGCGCGTCTGGCTGCGGGGCGTGGCCCAGTTGATGAATGGCGCGGGCCAGGCGCGGCAGCAGCCGCTCGGCCAGCGTGCGGGCCAGGCGGCGCTCGGTTTCGGTTTCGGCCGGCAGTTCGCCGTCCGGCGTGGCGGCGCGGGCGCCGAAGCGGTAATCGAGTATGCCCAGCAGCAGGCCGCGGTCGAAATGGCTGCCCAGCTGCCAGTCGTCCAGCGCGTGCCACTGCCAGCGCAGCTCGTCGGCGGCCGGCAGCTGCTGGCGCAGCGCGTTGATGCGGAAGCCGGCGTGGTAGCGGCGGTTCAGCTCGCGTTCGAGAAAGTCATCCAGTTCCTGCCGCAAGGCGCGGGCAAACAGCGGCAGCAGGTGTATCGGGCGGCCCAGCGTGCGCAGGTCCAAGGCCTGCAGGCGGGCGCCTTCCTGCGGTGCGACGATTTTGGCTTTGGGCATCGGAGCTTCGTTATCGTGGTCGGCGGCTGCGCGGCAGCCCCCGGCTATTGCTGGGAGTGTGCATCTTACTGGCTGTCCGCCAGCGGTAAAGGGGGAAAATTCACGGCTGGGAATGTGAAAAGTACCATCGGTATGCTAAAGCGGTGAGTTTAAAATCCGCCAGCCTGCATTTAACAAGCGCTGCAGGTTGACCGAGTAGTTTCGAGACCGCTTTTCTAAGGATGAACGATGGCCACCAATCTGGGCTTGATGATCCACGCCGACCGCAGCCAGTTGCTGGGGGAGATGGCGAAACTGGGGCAATCCGCCCCCGCGCCTATCGCCGCGCAGGAAGAAGCCCCCGCCGCCGGCCACAGCTTCAGCCAGTCGATGATGTCGGCCGTGCGCGACGTCGATCAGCAGAACCGCCTCGCCGCGGAGAAGATGACCGAGGTGGACAGCGGCCAGAGCGACGACCTGGTCGGCGCGATGCTGATGAGTCAGGAGGCCAGCCTGTCGTTCTCGATGCTGATGCAGGTGCGTAACAAGGTGGTCGGCGCGGTCGACGATCTGATCAAGATGCAGCTGTAAGCGGGAGCCGACTGTGGTCAAACAATTGCGCAGCGGCCTGGCCGCGGTTCAACAAAGAATGGCGGGCCGCCAACTGGTGCCCGCCAACGCCTGGCGCTACCTGCTGCCCATCGTGCTGTTGGCCATCGGCCTGAGCGTGGTGGCCACGCTGTGGCTGTGGCGCGACGATTCCAGCTACCGCCCGGTGTTCGGCGCCCAGGAAAAGGTGAGCGGCGCCGACATGATGGCGGTGCTGGACGCTGAAAAGATTCCTTATCGCGTCCATCCGCAGACCGGCCAGGTGCTGGTGCCGGACGGCGATCTAGCCCGCGCCCGCATGCAGCTGGCCGCCAAAGGCGTGGTCGCCCAGTTGCCGGCCGGCCTGGAGCTGTTGGACAAGAACGATCCGCTGGGCGTCAGCCAGTTCGTGCAGGACGTGCGCTTCCGCCGCGGCCTGGAGGGCGAGCTGGTGCAGAGCATCCAGGCGCTCGATCCGGTGCGTTCGGCGCGGGTGCACCTGTCGCTGCCGCGCAGCACGTCCTTCGTCACCGCCGGCGGCGAGAAGGGCTCCGCCTCGGTGGTGGTGACGCTGAAGCCGGGCCAGCAGTTGTCCAGCGAGCAGACCGCCGCCGTGGTCAAGCTGGTGGCCGGCAGCGTGGCCTCGCTCGATCCGTCCCAGGTGACGCTGGTCGATCAGGCCGGCAATCTGCTGTCCGCCCACGTGGACCTGAGCGACGGCGGCATCGCCGGCAACAACAGCGAGGCGTCGCGCCGCTTCCGCGAGGAGGCGCTGCAGAACGTGCGCGACCTGCTGACGCCGGCGCTGGGCGCCGACAACTACAAGGTCAGCGTCACCGCCGATGTCGACAACGACCGCGTCGAGGAAACCCGCGAGAAATACGGCGAGTCGCCCAAGGTCACCAACGAGGCTTCCCGCGAGGAGACCAGCACCGAGCGGATGGCGCTGGGCGTGCCGGGCTCGCTTAGCAACCGCCCGGTCAACACCGACTCCTCGTCTCCGGCCGCCGACAAGGCCGGCAACAGCAAAAACGCCGTCACCCGCCAGTACGCGTATGACCGCAACATCACCAACATCAAGCGCGCGCGCGGCACGCTGCGCCGCCTCAGCGTGGCGGTGGCGCTGAACCAGGCCGCCGCCCCGGGCGGCAAGGGCTGGCAGCCGGCTGAGCTGGCCAATATCGACAAGCTGCTGCGCAACGGCCTGGGCATCAACACAGACCGCGGCGACGTGTTGGCGGTGTCCACGCTGCGCTTCGCGCGGCCGGTACAGGCGGAGCCGTTCTGGGAGCAGCCGGAAATCTGGTTCGAGGGCGCGCGCTGGGCGGTCTACGGCGTGGCGCTGCTGCTGGCCTACCTGTTGCTGGCGCGGCCGCTGCTCAAACTGGCCCGCCAACTGGCCGAGCGCAAGCTGAACGATTACACGCCGGACGAGCTGGACGTGACGCCGGACGATCCGTTGCTGGACAACCGTTCGCTGCGCGAAACCGCGACCCAGCGCCAGGCGGCGCTGTCGGCCGCGCCAGGTGACAGCCCGGTGGTGCCGCTGCTGGAAAATTACGACCTGCCGCCCGCCGGCTCGCCGGTGGACGTGATGGTGGAACACCTGAAGGGCCTGGCTGCCAAGGAGCCGGAGCGCGTCGCCGAAGTGGTCAAGCAATGGGTGCAGAATAATGGACGCAAACAATAATCCGGCGCCGGAATCCCCGGCCTACATTCCTCCTTCTCCTCCCGCCGGCAACGGCCAGATGAGCGCCATCGAGCAGGCCGCCGTGCTGCTGTTGTGCATGGGCGAGGAGCCCGCCGCCGCTGTGTTGCGCTGCCTGAGCCGCGAAGAGCTGCTGCAAGTGACGCAGGCGATGTCCGGCATGAGCGGCATCAAGGTGGACGCGGTGAGGACGACGATGCAGCGCTTCTTCGACGAATACCGCGAGCAGAGCGGCGTGCACGGCGCCAGCCGCAGCTTCCTCAAGCGTTCGCTGGAGCTGGCGCTGGGCGGCGACATCGCCGGCAGCGTGCTGGACACCATCTACGGCGACGCGATCCGTCCCAAGATGGCGCGGCTGCAATGGGTGTCGCCGCAGTGGCTGGCTGACCGCATCGCCGCCGAGCACGTGCGCATGCAGGCCGTCTTTCTCGCCTTCCTGCCGCCGGCGCTGGCCGGCCAGGTGGTGGAGGCGCTGCCGGAGGCCAGCCGCGACGGCGTGCTGGTCAATGTCGCCCGCCTGACGGATGTGGACCGCGAACTGCTGAACGAGCTGGACGAACTGGTCAACCGCTGCCTGGAAAGCCTGCACACCCAGAGCACCGCGGTGGAGGGCATGCAGCAGACCGCCGACATCATCAACCGCCTGCCGGGCGACCGCAGCAGGATGATGGAGCTGCTGCGCGCGCACGATCCGGAGATCGTCGACGAGATCGAGGTGAGGATGTACGACTTCTTCATCCTGTCGCGCCAGACCGAGGAAGTGTTGATGCGCATCTGCGAGGATATTCCGCTGGAACAGTGGGCGATCGCGCTGAAGGGCGCCGAGCCCGCGGTGCGCGACGCCATCATCCAGACCATGCCGCGCCGCCAGGCGCAGAACTTCGAAGCCACCATGCGACGCTCCGGGCCGGTGCCCAAGAGCCGCGTCGAGGAGGCGCGCCGCGACATCATGGCCCAGGTCAAGCAACTGGCGGACGCCGGCGAGATCGACCTGCAGCTGTTCCCTGAGGAAGTGGTCGAGTGAAGCACTGGCGACCTTTCCGATTTCCGCCGCTGATAGACGGCGCGCCGCTGGCGCCTGACGCCGCGGCCGAAGTGCAGGCCTCGGCCGCGGACGGCTTCCGCCAGGGCATGGATGCCGGCTACCGCGAAGGCTTCGACAGCGGCGAGGCCGCCGGCCGCGACGCCGGCTACCAGGCGGGCCTGGAGCAGGGCCGCGCCGAAGGCGTCGCCGCCGCGCGCGCCGAGACGCTGGCCGGGCTGGAGACCCTGGGCGCGCCGCTGGCGGCGGCCATCGAACAACTGAGCAAGCTGTGCCGCGACTACCAGGCCGCGCAGCGCGATGAAGTGGTGGACCTGGTGGCCAAGGTGGCCCGCCAGGTGATCCGCTGCGAGCTGGCGCTGAAGCCGGTGCAGATCCTCGACCTGGTGGAAGAGACGCTGGCGGCGCTGCCGCAGGGCGCGCATGCCCAGGGCGAAGTGGAAGTGCTGCTCAATCCGGAAGAGTGCCAGCGCATCCGCGAACTGGCGCCGGAGCGCGCCGCGCAATGGAAGCTGAGCGCCGATCCGTCGCTGGCGCCGGGCGAATGCCGGGTGCGCGGCGCCGAGTTCGAGGCCGACGCCGGCTGCCAGCAGCGGCTGGAGCATTGCGTGGACAGTCTGCGCGAACAACTGCAAGCGGAAGAGGGCTAAGCGATGCTGCGCCAGGCCCTCAGCCAGCTCTCCGTGCCGGACGCGCCGGTCGCCACCGTCAGCGGCAAGCTGGTGGGCGTCAACGGCCTGCTGCTGGAAAGCGTGGGCTGCCCGCTGCAGACCGGGCAGCGCTGCCTGGTGGAAACCGCCGGCGGCGGCTGGCTGCAGGCGCAGGTGGTGGGTTTCCGCCGCGAGGTGTCCTTCCTGATGCCGTTCAAAAAGCCGGTCGGCCTCGCCACCGGCGCGCGGGTGCTGCCCGCGCCGGACAACGGCGGGCTGATGATAGGCGACGGCTGGCTCGGCCGCATCGTCAACGGCCTGGGCGAGCCGCTGGACGACAGGGGCCGCCTGGGCGGCGACGCGCCGTTGGCCGCGCACCCGCCCCAAGTCAATCCCTTGAGGAAAAAGCCGGTCGACAGGCCGCTGGATGTCGGGGTGCGCGCGATCAACGGCCTGCTGACCATGGGCCGGGGCCAGCGCGTCGGGCTGTTCGCCGGCTCCGGCGTCGGCAAGAGCGTGCTGCTGGGCATGATCACCCGTCACACCGAGGCCGAGGTCGTCGTCGTCGGCCTGATCGGCGAGCGCGGCCGCGAAGTGCGCGAGTTCGTCGAGCACGCCTTGGGGCCGGAAGGGCTGGCCAAGGCGGTGCTGGTGGTGGCGCCGGCCGATGAGTCGCCGCTGATGCGGCTGAAGGCCACCGAGCTGTGCCACACCATCGCCGCCCATTACCGCGACCGCGGCCGCAACGTGCTGCTGCTGGTGGATTCCCTGACCCGCTATGCGATGGCGCAGCGCGAAGTGGCGCTGGCGCTGGGCGAGCCGCCGGCCACCCGCGGCTATCCGCCGTCGGTGTTCGGCCTGCTGCCTAGCCTGGCCGAAAGCGCCGGCAACGGCGAGGGCGGCGAGGGCAGCATGAGCGCCATCTACACGGTGCTGGCCGAGGGCGACGACCAGCAAGACCCGGTGGTGGACACCGCCCGGGCCATTCTGGACGGCCACATCGTATTGAGCCGGGAGCTGGCCGAGCGCGGCCACTATCCGGCGATAGACATTTCCCGTTCGGTCAGCCGCTGCATGAGCCAGCTGATCGACGGCGCGCACGCCGGCGCTGCGCGCGACGTCCGCGGCGCCTGGAGCCGTTACCAGGAGGTGCGCGGCCTGCTGCCGCTGGGCGCTTACGTGCCGGGCGCCGATCCGGCCACCGACCGCGCGCTGCGATTGCAGCCGCGCATCGAGGCGTTGCTGTGCCAGGGCGCCGGCGAGGCAGCGCCCTATGACGACACCCTCAGGCAATTGCAGGAGCTCGCCGGCGCATGAACCAGCCGATACGACAACTGGACCTGCTGCTCAGGCTGCGCGAACGCGACGGCGAGCGGCTGGAGACCGAGCTGGCCGCCAAGCGGCGGCTGCAGGAGCGCTACCGGCGCAATATCGAGCGCCTGGACCAGCTCAGCGCGGCCAGCGGCCCGAGCGCGGCGGCCGGGCATCCGGCGCTGGCGCTCAACTGCGCCGGCTACAAGAGCCATCTGCTGGGGCTGCGCCAGTCGCAGCAGCAGGACTTGCAACTGGCGCAGGCCGACGCCGAAGTCAGCCGCTCGCGTCTGCAGGACGCGCGCCGGCGGGAAGAGCAGGTCAAGCTGCTGCGAGAGGAAAAGCTGCTGGAATGGCGGATCGAGCAAGGGCGGGCGGAGCAGAAGCGCACCGACGAGACCGCCGGCCAGGCCTGGCTGAGAGGGCGCGGCTAGTGGTGAATATTCACGTCGTTTCAGTCCGCGCCGGCGATGGTCGCCCTGTATCGGTACATACCGTTAGCGGACGAAAGGAATACTGATGGCGATCGACTTCAACGCGGTGCCGCCCTCCACTTGGGCGGAAAACCTGGCGCGCAAGCAACTGGGCAAGCAGCAGGCCCAGCTGGATACCCAGACCAAGGACGCCAAGGCGCGCACCGACGCGCTGGGCCAGTTGCAGAAGGCCCTTCAGGATTACAAGACCAGCCTGACCACGCTGACCGGCAAGAAGAGCCTGGTGGCGATGAATGCCAGCGCCACGCCGGACGGCATGGCAACCGTCACCGCCAAGGGCAATGCCCAAGCCGGCAACTACAGCGTGTTCGTCGAGCAATTGGCCAGCTCCCAGCAATTGCTGATGGGCGATCTGGCCGGCGCCACCGCCCAGGCCGGCGACAAGTTCACCGTCAAGCTGGCGGGCGGCGAAAGCTTCGAGGTGGCGCTGGACGGCGCCGACCGCGACAAGGACGGCAAGCTGTCGCCCAGCGAGCTGGCGCTGGCGATCAACCGCGCCAGCGGCAACGCCGGCAAGGTCAACGCCATGGTGCTGAACAACAACGGCGCCAGCCAACTGGTGCTGTCCGCTGGCAAGAGCGGCGAAAAGAACACCATCTCCCTGGATCTGGCCGGCGTGAGCGACAGCGCCCTGAAGAACGGACTGTCGGCGCCCAAGGAGCTGAGCAAGGCGCAGGACGCCATCGTCTGGCTGGGCGGCAAGGTCGGCGGCGTCAAGCTGCAGCAAGGCTCCAACACCTTCGACAACATCGAGGGCGTCAGCTTCACCGTGAACAAGCTGAGCAAGGACACCGATCCGCCGCTGCAGATTTCCATCAGCCGCGGCGACAGCGACACCACGGCCAACGTCCAGTCCTTCGTCGATTCGTACAACAAGATCTACAAGGCGATTGCCGATCTGTCCCAGCCAGGCAGCAACGGCAAGCCGGGCGCGGCCTTCGCCGACGACTCCAGCATCCGCGTATTGAAAAGCCAGCTCAACGCCATCCTGCGCCAGTCATTCGACGGCGTCACGTTGGGCCAGATGGGCATCAAGGCCAGCCGCGACGGCACCCTGGCGCTGGACAGCAAAAAGCTGGGCGACACGCTGAAGGCCAGCCCGGACGCGCTGGACCGCTTCTTCAACGGCGCCGGCCAGAACGGCGCGCTGAAGCAGAGCGCCGATTATCTGGACAAGTGGCTGAACGGCAGCAACGGTCTGCTCAAGCAGCGCCGCGACAGCGAAGACCGCGGCCAAAAGGATCTGACCCGGCGGCAAGACGCGCTGCAAAAGACTTTCGAGCAGACCTACAACCGCTATCTGGCGCAATTCACCAAATTGCAGAGCATGCAGGATCAGATGACCCAGACCATGGGCATGTTCAACTCCAACTTCTGAATCTAAAGAAAGCAGGATCGAAATCGTGGATTACGACGCCTATCGCAGCTACCACGCGGTCAATCTGGAAGCCCAGACCGGCGCCGCCAGCCAGGTGGAACTGGTGTTGGTGCTGTTCGACGGCCTTCTTGAGGAAATCGCCCGCGCCCGCGGCCATTTGCAGCAGCAGCGCTTCGAGCAGAAGGGCGAGAGCATCAGCAAGTGCATCAACATCCTCAACGGCTTGTCCAGCTCGCTGGATTTCGAAACCGGCGGCGAGGTGGTGACCAATCTGGCGAGGTTGTACGACTACTGCGCCCATCGCCTTTACCAGGCCAGCGTCGAGCTCGACGCCGTGGCGCTGGACGAGGCGGAGAAGCTGCTGGTCACGCTCAAGGGCGGCTGGATAGGCGTGCGGGACCAGCATGCCGCAGCCTGAGGTCGAGCGCTGGTGCCAGGCCATCGCCGACGCGGCGGAGCGGCGGGATTGGGACGCGTTGACGGCCATGGACGCGCGGCTGCGCCGGTTGTTGACCGAGCCTGGCCACAGCCTGGACGCGGACGACAGGGCGGCCTTGTCGGCCGCCTACCGCGCCGCGCTGGCCGCGAGCGGCGCCGAGCTGGACGCGTTGAGCGCGAAGATGGCAGAGGCGGGACAACAGCGCGAAGGCCGCCTGGCCTACGCGCAATTCAGTGAATGGGAACAAGCATGAGCAGAGTGGCACCGCCGCAATCCGCGCCCGTTTCCCCCGCCCAGGCGGGGAATGGCGACGCGGCCGTCAGCCAGGCGATGGACGACCTGTCGTGGATGGACGCCGATCCGGCGGCAGGCTTCGCCGACGCGATGTCTGACGCCGGCGCGCGGCAGTCGCCGGCCATGGAGGAGTCGGCGCAAGAGCCGGCTTCCTTGGCGGATGCTGTTCGCCAAAGCCTGCCGGCCATGCCGGCGGCTGTCGATCAGAATGCCGCGGTTGGCGACGGCGAGGATGAGAGGACGCGCAAGCCGGTGGATCTGGCCGCGCTGAGTCCGGCGTTGCAGCCGCAAACCTGGCAGGCGCTGATGCCGCGCCAGGCGGCGCCTACGGCGGATGCCGAAGCGCCGGCGGACACGGGCAAGGTTGCCGCGCCCGTTGTGGATGCCGCGCCGGCGTCTCCAAAGCCGGCCGACAAGGCGCCGCAGATTCAAGCGGCGGATCTGGCCATGCCGCGGGAAGCCGCGCCGCGTATGGACAACATCGCCGCGGCCTTGCCGCCGGCTCATCCGGCCGATGCCGCCAAACCAGCGGAAAGCTTCAGCCTGGCCTTGCCGCCGGCGCAGCCGGAGAGCTGGAGCGGCAAGCTGCAGGCTGCGCTGGGCGAGCGTGTGCAGCTCATGCCCAGCCAGAACATGGATCGCGCGACGCTGCGGCTGGATCCGCCGTCGCTGGGCACGCTGGAAATCTCGCTGCGTCACCAGGCCGGCGCGCTGGTCGTGGAGCTGACCGCCTCGCACGGCGAAGTGGTGCGCCAGCTGCAGGGCATAGGCGACGCCCTGCGCCAGGATCTGGGCAGCCGCCAGTACACGCAGGTGGCGGTGGAGGTGCGCGAAGGCATGCCGTCCGGGCAGGGCCAGGGCGGCCGCCAGGGCCGGGAGCAGCAGGCCCAGCAGCAGCCGGGCCGGGCGCTGAGCGAACAGGGCTGGCAGACGGCCGGCTCGTTTCAATTGGATCAGGGCTGAGACAGCGAAGGATATCGATAGATGAATAGCAGGACCCTGATCGTGGCCGCCTTGGTGGCCGCAGGCGTAGCCGGCATCGGCGGCGGCGGGTGGTGGTACCAGCAGGCGGAGCATGCCGAACCCGCCAAACCGCAGCCGGTGGATTACCGCTTCGTCACCTTGGACAAGATCATCGTGATGCTGAAGAGCGAGTCGGGCGGCGACGCGCGCTATATGGCGGTGGACCTGGTGTTCCGCAGCACCGCGGAAAGCGAGGGGAAGGTGAAGGAGCAGCTGCCGCTGCTCAAGAGCGTGGCGGTGCGCGCGCTGTCGCAACTGACGCGCGAGCGCGCCAACGCCTTGAACATCGACGACTTCCAGAAGCTGCTGGACCGCTCCTACCGCGCCACCTTCGCGCGGGAGGCGCGCGGACAGCCGTTCACCGAGGTGATGGTCAGCAAGCTGATCATCGAGTAAGCGCGATGTACGCCGAGAGCTACGAGCAGCCGTCCCAAGCCGTCGACGAGGCCCGGCACCTGGCGACCTACGCGCCGCTGGTCAAGCGCGCCGCGCGCCAGCTCTCCAGCCAGGCCGGTGGTGTGTTCGATCGCGAGGACATGGAGCAGATCGGCCTGATGGCGCTGCTGGACTGCCTGCGCCGCTATGGCGGCGAGCCGGACGAGCGCTTCGCCGGCTTCGCCATGCTGCGCATCCGCGGAGCCATCCTGGACGAATTGCGGCGGCTGGACTGGCGGCCGCGCGCGGTGCGGCAGGAAGCGCACCGGGTTCGCGACGGGCTGCGCGAATTGAGGCGCAAGCTTCGGCGCGAGCCGACCGAGGCGGAGGCGATGACTCTGCTGGGGCTGGACGCCGACGCCTACCGCGAGGCGCTGCTGGCTGAAAACGCCGAGGCGATGGCGAGCTTCGACGAACTGGTGGCTGGCGGAATGGAGCTGGCGGCGGAAGGCTCGCCGGAAGCCAGGCTGGAGCGGCAAAGCGAGCTGGCGCGCGCGCTGACCGCGCTCAACGAGCGCGAGCAGCAGGTGATCCAGCTGTATTACGAGTTCGAACTGAGTCTCAAGGAGATCGCGGCGGTGCTGGAGCTGACCGAGGCCCGCATCTGCCAGATCAACAAGAGCGCCCTGAAAAAGATGCAGGCCTGCCTGATGGCGGCCTGAAGCAAGGAAACACCCCATGCAGCAATTGTTTGGCATTCTGATCGTGCTGGTTTGCGTATTCGGCGGCTTCATGCTGCACGGCGGCGTGCTGTCCATCATCTGGCAGCCGACCGAGCTGTTGATCATCTGCGGCGCGGCGCTGGGCGCGGTGGTGCTGGGCAACCCGCCGCACGTGCTGAAGGAGATGGGCGGCCAGATCAAGCGCGTGGTGGTGCGCAAGAAGCAGGGCGCGGAGTTCCAGCGCCAGCAGCTGTTGCTGATGTACGAATTGCTGATCACCGCCAGCCGCGGCCTGAAGGCGCTGGACCAGCACGTGGAAGCGCCGCGTCAGAGCCCGCTGTTCAACCGCTACCCCATGGTGCTGGAAAACCGCAAGCTGCTGGCCTTCATCGTCGACAACTTCCGGCTGATGGCGATGGGCAAGATCAATGCCCATGAGCTGGAGGGCGTGCTGGACCAGGAATTGGACGCCATCCATGAACAACTGATCCAGCCGTCCAAGTCGCTGCACAAGATCGCCGAGGCGATGCCGGGCTTCGGCATCCTGGCCGCGGTGCTGGGCATCGTGATGGCGATGAACACCGTCGCCCAGGGCGCCAGCGCCGGCGAGATCGCCGCCAGCGTGGCCGCCGCCATGGTCGGCACCTTCATCGGCATTTTCTTCTGCTACGGCGTGCTGGACCCGCTGTCCAACGTGATGCACCAGCTGGTCAAGGAAGAATTGTCCAATTTCGAATCGGTGAAAGTGGTGCTGACCACCCACGTGTCCGGCAAGCCGCCGCTGCTGGCGATCGACGCCGGCCGCCGCCTGGTGCAGCTGAACACCAAGCCCAGTTTCTCGCAGCTGGAGTCGTGGATCAATGCGATGGAAGGGCTGGGTTAAGCGATGGCCGGCCTGAAGAACAAGGGCGATCACGAAGGCGCGGTGATCAAGAAAGTGTCCCGCCGCAATGCGGAAGAGGGGCACGGCGGCGCCTGGAAAGTGGCGTTCGCCGACTTCGTGCTGGCGCTGATGTGCCTGTTCCTGGTGCTGTGGGTGCTGGCCGCGCGCGATCAGGAAAACCTGCAGCAATTGCTGACGACTTCCGGCGGCAGTCCGCTGCTGCAGGGCAACGGCCGGCAGATAGACCACATGGGCAACCCGCCCGGCACGCTGATTCCGCGCGATCCGATTCCGGGCCAGACCGGCAGCCAGGTGGCCAGCAAGTCGGCGGTGCGGGACAGCGACAAGCGCGCCAGCGAGCAGCCCGAGCTGCCGCGCCGCAGCTACGACAGCGAGGCCGATCTGCGCAAGCTGGCCGCCCAGCTGTCCGAAATGAGCCAGAAGGCTGGCCTGTCCAGCAATCTTCAGACGGTGATCACGCCCTACGGCCTGCGCGTGACGCTGCACGACACGGATCAGCAAGGCATGTTCGAGCGCGGCAGCGCCATCGTCGACCCTCGCTTCCGAGGCCTGCTGCAGCAGATCGGCGCCATGCTGGGCGAGATCGACAACCGCTTGCTGGTGGTCGGCCACACCGATGCCGCGCAATACCACCGGGCCGGCGCCTTCGGCGCGATGTCCAACTGGTCGCTGTCCAGCAACCGCGCGATGGCCGCGCGCCTGCACATGATGCAGGGCGGCCTGGCCGGCGATTCGGTGCTGCAGGTGGTGGGCATGGCGGAGCGGGCGCCGCTGGACAAGCAGCATCCGCTGGCGGCGTTGAATCGCCGGATCGAGCTCTTGGTGCTGACCTCGGGGCAGGCTCAGGCGGTGGTATCGATGTTCGGCGCGGCGGCGGAGGCGAAGGGCGCGCCGCCAGGTGTTGCGTTAGCGCTACCAAATGCCGATGAATTAAAAAAATTAAGGTCAAATACCATCGGTATGCAGTAATTTACTGTTAAAATTTGTTAAGCACAGAAAAAATCTTGTTTCAAGAAATTTTTTCTGTGCTTTTTTCACATAAATTTTAATCAAATTATTTACAATTTCCCCACCGTTGATAACAATGTCACCTGTATGAGTCATATCTCATACAGTAAACAATAAATAATGACTCCTGCATTTTCGTTTTGGTTGACGAGTTTGCCTGGTAGTCGGGGACGTGTTACCGAGATGAATCAAGAACAAGTTAGGCAGATGTTGCGGCAGACGCCGCTGTTTGGTCATTTGGAAGACGAGGCGTTGGACCATGTCGTGGAATGTTCCGAGACGGTGCGTCTGGCGAAGGGCGATTCTCTTTACGAGGAGGGAGATGAATCCGATTCCGTAGGGCTGCTGCTGGATGGATGCATGCAGGTTTACGTATCCGAATCGAGCGGCAAGAAGTATGTGCTGCAGATGGTCATGCCGGGCCAGTTGCTGGGCATGGAGTCGTTTGTCGACTGCGGCGAGCGCGGCAACAATGTGGTGGCGGACGAGGACAGCGTGTTGCTGCGGTTTACGCGGGAAACGCTCAGGCAGGTGTTCGACAGCGAGGATGGCTTGCCCGATTGCGACCGGGTTCGCTGCAGCATCATGCGCTACCTGGTTTCTCTGGTGCGCCACATGACCACGTTGGCGCGCAACCTGGCCTTGCTGGATGTCTACGGCCGGGTGCGCATCCTGATCAATCAGATGTTGATCGAACAGGACGGCGTGCTGATATTGCGCAAGCAATTGACCCAGCAGGAAATCGCCGATCAGATCGGCTCCTCCCGCGAGATGGTGGCGCGTATCCTTAAGGAATTGGTCTACGGCCATTACATTCGTCTGGAGAACAGGCGCATTGTGGTGCTGAAGATGTTGCCGGAGAATTTTTAATCCGGCGGAGAGGCCGCGCGACACCGAGTCGCGCGGTTTTTTGTTTTCAAGGTTTAAGTTTGGCGGCCGCGGGTCGCCCTGTATTGGTATCACACCCATACAGTTGCTAGGCAGACAGATGCAGATATCCTCTCTTTCCACCTGGCGCGGCGAAAAAGCCGCGGCGGGCAAGTCTGAAACCGCGTCGGCGACCGACGCGGCTCCTCGCGCGATTTCGTCGGTTGCAAGCGCCGAGGCGCCGCTGGCTGCCTCCCTGCAAGCGATGCCCGAGATCGACCAGTCCAAGGTGGAGGCGGTGCGCGCCGCGCTGGCCAGGGGCGAAGTTCGTTTCGATGCTCAGCGCCTGGCGGGCTTGATCGAGCAGTACCACGGCGGCCGCTGATGGATAGAAAACAGCTCTATCGTCGATTATTCGCCACCGTGGGCGAGGATCTCGCCGACTATCCGCGGCTGAACGCCTTGCTGGAGCTGCAGTTCCGCGCCGCGCTGGCGCATGACGCGGCGGAGCTGGATCGGTGCGCCGGCGAAATCGCCGCACTGTGCGACAAGCTGGAGCGCAGCCGCCGCGAGCGTCTGGAATTGGTGGCGTCGCTGCTGCCGCCGCGGGCAGAGCGGTCGATGGCCGAAGTGCTGAAGGTTTTGCCGCAAGCCATGCGTGAGCAGGGCGACGCGCATTGGCGGCGTTTGCGCGCGCTGATCGCGGATTGCCGCGAACGCAATCTGCGCAATGGCCAGCTGCTGCAGGAGCGCAGGCAGCTGTTGCAGCGCGTGCTGGAGGGCGAGAGCGATGTTTACGCAGCGCAGTGAGTCTTGGCAGGCGGCCGGCGCGGCCGTTTCGTCGGACGCGGTGGCCCTGTCGCTGAGCCTGCCGTCGGAGGGCGCGGGTTTTTCCGAGCAGTTCGCCGGCGTGCGCGCCGAGGTGGAGCGTTTCATCGCTGCTGGCGAGTCGAGCTCGGCTCAACAGTTGTCGCCGGAAGCGTGGCGCGTTCAGCAGCAACTGCGCGCCGGCGCGGCCGATTTTTCCGCGGTGCCGCGGGATCGGCAGGGTTTTGTCGAGGAAATGCTGCCGCACGCGCAGGCGGCCGCGGCGCGTCTGGGCGTGACGCCGGATCTGGTGCTCGCTCACGCGGCGCTGGAGTCGGGCTGGGGGCGCAAGCCGCTGACGCGCAGCGACGGCGGCAACAGCCATAACCTGTTCGGCATCAAGGCCGACGCGCGTTGGGGCGGAGAGGTGGTGACGGCGCTGACCACGGAGTTCATTCACGGCCAGAAGCAGAGCAGGGTGGAGCCGTTCCGCGCCTATCCCGATTATCGCGCGGCGTTCGACGATTACGCCGATCTTTTGGCATCGAATCCGCGCTATCGCGCGGCGCTGGGCGTCGGCGGCGACGCGAAGGCTTTCGCCGAGGCTTTGGCGCGCGGCGGCTATGCGACCGATCCCGATTATGCCGGTAAGCTGGCGGGTCTGGCGGGGCAGTTCCGCAAGAGCATCCGTTGAATCCTGAGGGAAAGAGATTGGCGCCAAGGGTGCCAATTTTCATTTATGCAGCTTTTTGGAAAATAAAAAGGAAAAAGCCGAAATCGTAAGATTTCGGCTTTTTAACTGGTGGAGATAAGCGGGATCGAACCGCTGACCTCTTGCATGCCATGCAAGCGCTCTCCCAGCTGAGCTATACCCCCAGTATGCTGGCGTCCCCACGGGGATTCGAACCCCGGTCGCCGCCGTGAAAGGGCAGTGTCCTAGGCCTCTAGACGATGGGGACGTAATACCTAATTGTAATTTGGTGGAGATAAGCGGGATCGAACCGCTGACCTCTTGCATGCCATGCAAGCGCTCTCCCAGCTGAGCTATACCCCCAGTAATGCTTTGGCGTCCCCACGGGGATTCGAACCCCGGTCGCCGCCGTGAAAGGGCAGTGTCCTAGGCCTCTAGACGATAGGGACTAAATTTTTGGTGGAGGTAAGCGGGATCGAACCGCTGACCTCTTGCATGCCATGCAAGCGCTCTCCCAACTGAGCTATACCCCCACATATCCGCCGATTTCGCTTTCGCGGGACCGTATCGGTCTCGACAGGAGGCGAACTATACATGCAGCAAATTCCCCATGCAAGCGGTTTGTGAAAATATTTTGAAAAAAAGCATAATTTATCTATTTTGATTAGCATGGCTGTTGCTGGGTACGCTAAGGCGAGGCTGATGGCGAATCAATATGCATTTTAAGAATAACAAAGTAAAATAATATTACTTAGTGTTCTAATTTTCGACTGCTATGGTGTCGCCATGCCCGGCCGAATCCAGGCTGGAGGAACGATATTCTGGAGAATGGACAATGAAGAAACTGAACGCAGCTTTCGCCCTGATCCTCGCCGCGGCAGGCTCCGCGGCCCATGCCGACGATCTGGCCGACATCCGCAAGGCCGGCGTGCTGAAGATCGGCACCGAAGGCACTTACGCGCCCTTCACCTATCATGACGCCGCGGGCGGCCTGACCGGCTTCGATGTGGAGATCGGCCAGGCGATCGCCGCCAAGCTGGGCGTCAAGCCGCAATTCGTCGAAGGCAAGTGGGATGGCCTAATCGCCGGCCTGGACGTCAAGCGCTACGACGTGGTGATCAACGAAGTGGCGATCACCGACGCGCGCAAGGTCAAATACGACTTCTCCGTTCCCTACATCGTCTCCAAGGCGGTGCTGATCGTTCGCGACGACAACCGCGACATCAAGCGTTTCGAAGACTTGAAGGGCCGCAAGTCGGCCAATACCCTGACCAGCAACTTCGGCAAGCTGGCGCAACGCTACGGCGCCGAGATCGTGCCGACCCAGGGCTTCAACGAATCGGTCGCGCTGCTGGAGTCCGGCCGGGTGGAGACCACCATCAATGACAGCCTGTCCTTCCTGGATTTCAAGAAGAAACAGCCCAAGTCCCGTCTGAAGGTGGCCGCCACCGAGGCGAACGGCGACGCGTCCGGCGTGCTGCTGCGCAAGGGAAATCCGGAGCTGAAGGCCGCCATCGACAAGGCGCTGGCCTCGATCAAGTCTGACGGCACCTATCAAAAGATTTCCCACAAGTATTTCGGCGCCGACGTGTCGCGCTGAGCTGAGGAGCGGCAATGCCCCCGTGGTTGCAGTTGATGGCGGATTCGCTGCCGTCCCTTTTGTACGCCGGCCTGGTGTTCACCGTGCCGCTGACGTTGCTGTCCTTCGCCGGCGGCCTGGCGCTGGGTCTGGCGGTGGCCTTGATCCGGCTGTTCGGGCCGCGCCCGCTGGTTTTGCTGGTGCGAGGCTATTCCTGGCTGGTGCGCGGCACGCCGCTGTTGGTGCAGCTGTTCGTGATCTTCTACGGCCTGCCGCGCATCGGCATCGTGTTTGATCCGTTTCCGGCGGCGCTGCTCGGCTTTGTGCTCAGTGTCGGCGCCTACACCTCGGAAGTGATACGCGCGGCGATCTCGTCGGTGCCGAAGGCGCAGTGGGAGGCGGCGTACTCGCTGGGCATGAGCTGGTCGCAGGCGATGCGCCGCACCATTCTGCCGCAGGCGGGCAGGGTGGCGGTGCCGCCGCTGGCCAACTCTTTCATCTCATTGGTGAAGGACACCTCTCTGGCGGCTGTGCTGACGGTGCCGGAGATGTTCCAGGCGGCGCAGCGCATCGCGGCCACCACTTACGAGCCGCTGCTGCTGTATCTGGAGACCGCGCTGATCTACCTGTTGTTGAGCACCGTATTGACCTGGCTGCAGGAGCGGTTGGAAAAACGTTTTGACCGGCATGTGGCGCCGGTAGGGGCCGCGTCATGATCAAGCTGAGCCGTATCGTCAAATCCTTCGGCGGCCAAACCGTGCTGCATGATGTCGGCCTGGAGCTGGCCGAGGGCGGCGTCACCGCGCTGATCGGCCCATCCGGCAGCGGCAAGAGCACGCTGTTGCGCTGCGCGAACCTGCTGGAGACGCCGGATGCCGGCGAGCTGCAACTGGCCGGCGAGACCTTGCGTTTCGAGCCTGGCCGGAAGTTGTCCCGCGACGCCATCCTGCGCGTGCGCCGCGTCACCGGCATGGTGTTCCAGAGCTTTCAGCTGTTTCCGCATCAGACCGTGCTGCAGAACGTGATGGAAGGGTTGTTGACCGTTCAGCGCTGGTCACGGGACAAGGCGGAGGCGCGGGCGCGCGAGTTGCTGGACAAGGTGGGCATGGCGCACAAAGCCGACGCCTGGCCGTCCACGCTGTCCGGCGGCCAGCAGCAGCGAGTGGCGATCGCCCGCGCGCTGGCGCCGTCGCCGCAACTGCTGTTGTGCGACGAGCCGACCTCGGCGCTGGATCCTGAATTGGCGGCCGAGGTGGTGGCGGTGTTGCGCCAGCTGGCCGCCGATGGCGTCACCATGCTGATGGCGACGCATGATCTGCGTCTGGCTTCCAGCGTCGCCCGTGATGTGGTGTTTCTGGAGAACGGCCGCGTGGTCGAGGCGGGCCCGGCCGCGCAGATTTTCGGCGCGCCGCGCGAAGCCCGCACGGCGGAATATGTGTCCACGCTGACCGCCGGGGCGAGGGATCTGGTGCAGATCTGATCCGCCGGCTGTCGGCTCAGCCGGCGCTGACGCGCGCGCGGCCTTCGTGCTTGGCTTGGTAGAGCTGGTGGTCCGCGCGCTCAACCAGCGTTTGCGGCGCCGTCGAGCCGTTTGGGATCATGGAGGCGACGCCGATGCTGGCGGTCACTGTCGGCTCCGCGTCGGAGGCTTCATGTGGGATGCCCAGCGCCCTGATCGCCTGCAGGATTTCGTCGGCCAGGCTGGATGCGCCTTCGAGGTCGGTTTCCGGCAGCAGGCAGGCGAACTCCTCGCCGCCGTAGCGCGCCGCCAGGTCCCTGGGCCTGCGCAGCGACAAGCGTATCGCCTGGGCGACCCGGCGCAGGCAGTCGTCTCCGGCCTGGTGGCCGTAACGGTCGTTGAAGCGCTTGAAATGGTCGACATCCAGCATCAGCAGGGAGACGGGCTGCTGCTGCCGGGCGCATTGCAGCCAGTCGGATTGCAGCGCTTCGTCGAACTTGCGGCGGTTGGCCACGCCGGTCAGACCGTCCTGCAGCGCGATCGAGCTGAGCAGGTCGGCCTGGAATTTCAGCGCCAGATGGGTGCGCACCCGGGCGCGCAATATGGTGTGGTTGACTGGTTTGATGATGTAGTCGACGCCGCCCAACTCGAATCCCCGCGCTTCGTCGGCCTCTTCGCGCTGCGCCGACACGAAAATGATGGGCACCGCCCGGGTGAGCGGGTTGTCTTTCAGCCGGCGGCATGCTTCGAAGCCGTCGATGCCGGGCATCATCAGATCCATCAGGATCAAATCCGGCATCAGCGCCTGGCATTGCGCGATGGCTTGTTCGCCGTCCTGCGCCATGAAAATCTCGTATTCGTTCTTGAATAGCTCCCGAATCAGCAAGATGTTGGAGGTCTGGTCATCAACCACCAGGATGCGCGGCCGCTCGGCGCCGGGCAGCTTGTCCATCAGCGGAAGATCCATGTCAGGGCTCGCTCTCTATCAGGGTTTTGACGATCTGGACGGCATGGGAGAACTGCAGCTTGCCAACGTGCTCCGCCAGATTTTCCACTTGCCGCCGGGTGTGTTCGCTGGCTAGCGGCAGCAGCGCCATCGCCTGGTCGATGGCGGCGAGATTGCCGTTTTCCAGCAGCGGCAATATTGCCTCCAGCCGCGATTTCCATTCTTCCGGCGCGAGGGATGGGGGCGGCGCTGCCGGCTCGTCGACGGTCAGGGGCGGCAGCCGGCTGTGCAGTTTTTCCACACTGTCTTGCGCCAGTTTCCGCAATGCCGATTCTGCGCGGCGCCAGGCTTGGGCATCCAGCTCGGGGTCCTTTGCCGGCTGGGCTGACTGTTCCAGTTCGCCGGCATAACGAGCCAGCGCCGAAGCGCCGACGGTGGCTGCGATGCCTTTCAGCGAATGCAGGGTCATCGCCAGTTGCGCCATATCGCCATCCTCCAGCTGACGCGACAGATCGGTTGTCAGCCGGGAGACTGCCGGGCTGAATCGGCGCAGCGCCTTGTGCATGGCTTCGACTTGTTGGCCGAAGCGCTGCAACACCCACTCTTCAGGCTCGATGTCGCCGACTGGAGCGGCTTGCGGCGGTGGAGGAGGCTCGGCATCCGGCGAGCGGCCGGACAGCGCCAGCAGGCGAGGTGCCAACTGGTTGATGTCGATCGGCTTGCCGATGTGGTCGTTCATGCCGGCGGCTAGGCAGTCGGCGCGGTCCGCGCTGGTCGCGTTGGCGGTCATCGCCAGGATGGGGGTGTCGCAACCGCTGGCCCGGATGCGGCGGGTGGCCTCCAGCCCGTCAATGTCCGGCATCTGCATGTCCATGATCACCACGTCGTAGTCGGCGTCGGCGGCGGTGGCCAGCTCGACGCCGGAGAGGCCGCCTTCGGCCAGCTCTACCCTGGCGCCCTCGATGCTGAGCAGCTCGGAGGCGACCTGTCGGTTCAGCGCGTTGTCTTCCACCAGCAGCAGTCTCATGCCGGCCAGGCGCTGCCGGGAGGACGCGGGCGCGGGCGGGGCGCTCTCGCCGCGCAGGCAGCGGCGGATCGCATCCAGCAACTGCTGCGGCGTCACCGGCTTGGCGAGCAGATCGGCGAGGGGTGGATCGACGCCGTCGGGAAGGTCAGACAGCGCTTCCCGGCCGAAGGCGGTGACCATGATTATTCGAGGCGGTTCGGAGGAGGTTGCGCGTATCCGCGTCGCCGCCTCGATGCCATCCATGCCCGGCATCTTCCAGTCCATCAGCGCCACGTCGTAGCGGCGCCCAGCCTTGACCATCCGCACCGCTTCGTCGCCGCTGGAGGCGTAGTCGGCGCGCCAGCCCGCCGCCTCCAGCGTGCGGCTCAGCACTTCTCCCATCAGCGGATTGTCGTCAACGATCAGCACGCGCAGGTCGGCGGGCAGCTCCGAGTCGGTTTCCACCAGCGGCGCGGCGTCAGCGGTTTCCAGTTCGATCTCGAACCAGAAGCGGCTGCCGCGGCCGGGCTCGCTTTGCGCTTCCAGCCGGCCGTCCATCATGCGCACCAGCCTTTGGCTGATGGCGAGGCCCAGGCCGGTGCCGCCGAAGCGGCGCGCGGTCGAGGCCTCGGCCTGGGTGAAACCGTCGAAGATGCGGCCCAGCTGCTCCGCGTCGATGCCGATGCCGGTATCGCTGACGGAGAAGCGCAAGGCCGCGAGTTTTCCCCGGCGCTTGGTTTGGACGACGCTGACGACCACCTGGCCGCGCTCGGTGAACTTCATCGCGTTGCCGGCCAGATTGATCAGGATCTGCTGCAGCCGCAGCCGGTCGCCGGAGACTGCTGCCGGCAATGACGGATCAATCTCGAATACCGTTTCCACATCCTTGTCGCCGCGGTTGCCTGACAGGATGACGCCCAGGTCGCGCAGCAGTCCGTCCAGTTGGAAGGGGTGGCTGTCCAGCTGCAGCTTTCCGGCCTCTATCTTGGAGAAGTCCAGAATGTCGTTCAGCAGGCCAAGCAGCGATTTGGCGGCGGTTTGGGTTTTGGACACGTAGTCTCGCTGCCGCAAGTCGAGCGCGGTGTGCTGCATCAGCTGCAGCAGGCCCAGCACCGCGTTCAGCGGGGTGCGGATCTCGTGGCTCATATTGGCGAGGAAGCGGCTCTTGGCCTGGTTGGCTTGCTCGGCCAGCTGTTTGGCTTGCAGCAACTGCGCTTCCGAGCGGCGCCGCTCGGTGATGTCGGTGGCGATGCCGACATAGCCGATGATGTCGCCGCCGGCGGCGCGAATCGCGGTCACCGCCAGCGAGACGGACACATGGCTGCCGTCCTTGCGCACATAAGTCCATTCGCGGGTTTCCGCGCCGAATATTTCCGGCATGTGGACAAAGGCCCTGAAGCCGCCGATCTCCTCGCCGAACAGCGCGCTGAGCTCGCGGCCTCTGTCCATCACTTCGCTTTCCAGATGGAAGCGGGCCGGCGTGCAGCTGCCCACCATTTCCTGCTGCGCATAGCCCAGCATTCGTTCGGCGCCGGCGTTGAAAACGGTGATCAGGCCATCGTGGTCGGTGGCGATGATGGAGACCTCGGACGCCGCGCTCAGCACATTGCTCAGCAGCAGGCTCAGGCGATTGATCTCAGCGTCCACCAGCCGACGGCGGGTGGTGTCGATCCGCAGCGCGATCACTCTTTCTAGCGCGCCGTTGCCGTCAAGCAGCGGCGCGATCACGGTGTCGGACCAGCGCAGACTGCCGTCGCGCGCCTTGTTGCATATCTCTCCGTGCCAGGCGTCGCCGCGCCGCAGTGTCTGTTTCAGCTCACGCCAGAAGGGCCGGTCCTGAAGATCGCCGGTCAGCATGAGATGGTTGCGGCCGATCAGCTCGCCGCGCGCGTAGCCGTTCACTTCGCAGAAGCGTTCGTTCACTTCCAGGAAGCGGCCGGCGGCGTCGATTTCCGAGTACTGCAGCTGTTCGTTGATGATGCCCAGCAGCGCTTCGTTTTCGCGCAGCGCGGCGGCGAGCCGGGTGCGGCCGTCCACCAGCTCGGTGACGTCGTGCACCACCGAGTAGAAACCGCGGACTTCGCCGTTTTCCCTGTCGGGCAGATAGTGGACCAGCGTATGGCGCAACTCGCCGTCAGGACCTTCCAGCGTGCGTTCGAAGCTCTGGGGATGGCCTGCCAGCGCAGCCTCCACATAGGGTCGGCTGATCGCGAACGACTCCTCGCCCAGCAGTTCCGGCAGCCAGGTGCCCGGCAAGGTGTCCGGCTCCCGGTGGAACCAGGCGTGGTGGGCGTGGTTGGCCACCCGGTTGATCAGCTCCTTGTCCCAGTAGCCTATCATCGACGGCACGCCGTCCAGTACGGTGCGCAGGTCGCGGCGCGCGGTTTCCAGCTGCCGGGTGCGCTCGGCCACCTGCGCTTCCAGGCTGGTGTTCAGCGCGTGCAGCTCCGCTTCCATTTCCTTTTGCCGGGTGATGTCGCGCACGGTTTTGGCGGCCCCGGTCACCTTGCCGTCGTCGCCGTAAATGGGGGCTACGGAAACCGCCACCTCTAGCTGGCTGCCGTCCTTGCGGCGGCGAGTGGTCTGGAAATGGGCGATGCGCTCGCCGCGGGCGATTCGGGCGAGGATGTCCTGTTCCTCGGCCTGCCTGTCCTCGGGCACGATCAGCCGCAGCAGCGATTGGCCCACGGCCTCGTCGGAGGCGTAGCCGAACATTTGCTGCGCCCCCTTGTTCCAGCTGATGACGACGCCGTCCAGCGTCTTGCCTATGATGGCGTCGATCGAACTCTCGACGATGGCGGCCAAGTCTTCGCGGGTGTCCTGCAGTTTGCGGCGAGATAGCGCGTTGCTGCGCCAGGCATAGGCCAGCGCCGCGCTGGCCAGGCTGGCCAGCAGGCCGGCCAGCGCGATCAGCCTGGGATTGAGGAGCCGCAAGGCTTCCGCGAAGACGGGGCTGGCGTGGAAGTTCAGCCGCCATACCCGGCCGAACAGCGGGGCGCTTTGGGTGGCGGTCGCCACGGTGGCGCCGGCCGCATTGTCCGCGCTGCGGAAAAAGCGCGTCGGCCGCGCCGGGTTGCTGGCGTCGCTCAACTCTATCCAGCCATCCCGCGGTATTTGCTCCAGGCTGGCGAGCACTTCCGGCATGGCCAGCGGCGCATAGCTCCAGCCGCTGATTCGGCGGCGGCGCTCGTCGCGATCGGCCGGCACGACGATGCCGCGGTAGATCGGCAACAGCAGCAAGAAGCCCTGGCCGCGCAGCGGCGTCGCCTGCAGCAGTGTGATGGGTTCCGACAGTCTGGCCTGCCCGGTATCGGTCGCCTCTTGCGTCGCGGCGCGGCGCGCGGGGTCCGAGGCGATGTCCAGGCCGATGGCCGGGCCGTTGCCCGATATCGGTTCGATGAACTGGATGATTTCGTGCTCGCCGCGGTAGGGGCGGAATTGGCGTAGTTTGAAATCTGGGCTTCCGCTTGCTCGCATGGCGGCGATGAAGTGGGGCAGCTCGGCGTCCGCCACCCGGCGGATGATGCCGAAGCCGCGCGCGCCGGGGAATTCCCGTCCGGGTTCGCGGCTTTGGGCGTAGCGGTGGAACGTTTCGCGGTTCAGCCCGCCGTCGCCGGCGGCGATGAATGCGCCGCGGGCGCCGCGCAGTCCGTATTCGTAGCGCTGCAGGCGTTCGACGATGTCGTTGAGCGTGAGTTGAGCTTGCTGATTGGCCGCCTGCTGCAGCGTATCGGCGTTGCGCCACTCGATGTACTGGCAGGCGAGGGCGGTCAGCGACAGTCCCAGCAACAAGGTGGCCGCCGCCCAGCTGATGGCGGAGGAGGTGTAGCGCTTTCTCGTCATGGTGGAGTCGCCGCAACGATGGGAATGATGCCGGCAGGCTGGGCCGGGTTAATTTATGATAGTTGCGTCGGGAGAATTTGCAGCGAAGAGGGGAAATGAAAAAAGCCCGCATGAGCGGGCTTGTTTCATCGTGAAGCAGTTATTGGTGGAGATAAGCGGGATCGAACCGCTGACCTCTTGCATGCCATGCAAGCGCTCTCCCAGCTGAGCTATACCCCCGTTGGTCCGTCGCTGCGTTCACAGTGCTGAGCATTCTATGCGTGTCTTTTTGGCTTGTAAATACCTTGCCGTGCAAAAAGTGAAAATTGCCGCGATGGCGCTGTCGGCATGGCTCAGGACATGCGGGCATGGCATTGTCAGCGGGCAGGACGCTGCGAGGGGGCGTCGGGTATAATCGGCGGCCCGGATACGCAGGAGGGCGCGATGTCGGTCGGCCACTACGAGAATTTCCCGGTGGGTTCGCTGTTGCTGCCGCGCAAGATGCGGCGCGCGGTCCACGCCATCTACCATTTCGCCCGCTATGCGGACGACGTGGCCGACGAGGGCGATGCCGGTCCAGCCGAGCGCCTTGCTGAACTGGACCGCCTGGAGGCCGATCTGGACCGCATCGCGGCGGGCGAGCCTCCCCGGATCGAACTGATGGCGCCGCTGGCGGCGGCCATCGCCGCGCATGCCTTGCCATTGCAGCCGTTTCGCGATTTGTTGTCCGCCTTCCGCCAGGATGTGGCCAAGACCCGCTACCAGAGCTTCGCGGAGCTGGTCGACTACTGCCGCCGCTCCGCCAACCCGGTCGGCCGGCTGATGCTGGCGCTGTATGGCGAGTCCGACGCGCGCAGCCTGGCGCAGTCCGACGGCATCTGCACCGCCTTGCAACTGATCAACTTCTGGCAGGATGCGGCGGTGGACTGGGGCAAGGGCAGGGTTTACCTGCCGCAGGAGGATCTGGCGCGTTTCGGCATCGACGAGGCGCAGATCGCCGCCGGCCGCTTGGACGCCAAGTGGCGGGCATTGATGCTGTACCAGACGGAGCGGACTCGCAAGATGCTGCAGGCCGGCGCGCCGCTGGGCAGAACGCTGCGCGGCAGGCTGGGGCTGGAGTTGAGGCTGATCGTGATGGGCGGCGACCGCATTCTGCACAAGCTGCACGCGTCCGGCGGCGACGTGTTCGGGCAGCGTCCCAAACTGGGCGTTGGCGATTGGATATATATGATGTGGCGGGCGTGCCGGGCCAAGTGAGCCTGCGCCGCGCCATGGATGGAATGCATCCGGTCCCAAGACGGGCCGGCGACAGTGGGGAGAGGCGCGTGACGCCCGATCAGTATTGCGAAGACAAGGCCGCGGCCAGCGGCTCCAGTTTCTACTACAGCTTCCGCTTCCTGCCGGAAGCGCGGCGGAGGGCGATCACCGCGCTGTACGCGTTTTGCCGCGAGGTGGACGACGCGGTGGACGAATGCCACGACCTGAGCGTGGCCCAGGCCAAGCTGGCCTGGTGGCGCGGCCAGGTGCAACGGGCCTACCGCGGCGAGGTGGATCACCCGGTGATGCGCGCGCTGCTGCCGCATCTTGAAGCTTTCCATCTGCCGCAGTCGGAGCTGGAAGAAATCGTCGACGGCATGGAGATGGACCTGAGCATGGTGCGCTATCAGCGTTTCCAGGACCTGCTGCTGTACTGCCACCGGGTGGCAGGCGTGGTGGGCAAGCTGGCGGCGCGCATCTTCGGCTATACCGACGAGCGCACGCTGGAGTACGCGCACGAGCTGGGCGTCGCCTTCCAGCTGACCAATATCATCAGGGATGTCGGCGAGGACGCGCGGCGCGACCGCATCTATCTGCCGATGGAGGAGCTGCAGCGCTTCAACTGCCCGGCGATGGACATTCTGCATTACGAGGAAAGTGATGCCTTCAAGTCGCTGATGGCGTTCCAGATCGAGCGCGCGCACGAGCATTACCGCAAGGCCTGGGAGCTGCTGCCGGCGGCGGATCGCAAATCGCAGCGTCCGGGCCTGCTGATGGCGGCCATTTACCGCGCCACGTTGCGGGAAATCCAGCAGGATGGTCCGGCGAAAGTGTTGAACCAGCGCCTGTCGCTGGGAACCGGCCGCAAGCTGTGGCTGGCCTGGAAAACCTGGACCTTCGGCTACAAGCCGTGAAACCCAGGGTGGCGGTGGTGGGCGCCGGCTGGGCCGGGCTCGCCGCGGCGGTGGAACTGGCCGGCCATGCCGATGTGACCGTCTATGAGGCCGGGCGGGAGCCCGGCGGCCGCGCGCGCTGCATCGGGCGCGCGGAAGACAGGTTTGACAATGGTCAGCACATTTTGCTCGGCGCTTATGCAGAATGCCTGCGCCTGATGCGGACAGTCGGCGCCGATCCCGACCGC
The DNA here is from genome assembly GCF_039708975.1 of Chromobacterium indicum. Classification (NCBI taxonomy): domain Bacteria; kingdom Pseudomonadati; phylum Pseudomonadota; class Betaproteobacteria; order Neisseriales; family Chromobacteriaceae; genus Chromobacterium; species Chromobacterium indicum. The sequence goes on along the minus strand of NZ_JAYFSJ010000009.1, from coordinate 189,378 downwards.
TTGCTGCTGCGCAAGCCGCTGCAGTGGCGGCGGGAGGGGGGCCTGAGCCTGGATTGCCCGCGCCTACCCGCGCCGCTGCATCTGGCCGCGGGATTGCTGGCGGCGCGCGGCCTGGGCTGGCGCGACAAATGGCTGCTGGCGCGCGCGCTGGACGGTTTACGGCGCGGCGGCTACCGGCTGGCGCGCGATTGCAGCGTGGCCGCATGGCTGGCGGAGCAAGGCCAGAGCTGCAGGTTGCTCGACGATTTCTGGCGGCCGATGGTGTTGTCGGCGCTGAACACGCCGCCGGAGCAGGCGTCGATGCGCGTGCTGGCCGCCACGCTGCGCGACAGCCTGGGCGCGCAGCGCGCGGACAGCGACCTGTTGCTGCCGGCCGCCGGGCTGTCGGCGCTGTTTCCCGATCCGGCCTGGCGCTGGCTGGCGGAGAGGGGCGCGGATCTGCGCGCCGGATGCCGGGCGCGGCGGATCGCCCCGTTTCAGGATGGTCCGCAAGTGGACGATGAAAGGTATGATGCGGTGATAAGCGCCGTCGCGCCCTATCATGCGGCGGAGCTGCTGGACGAGCCGGCTCTGCGCGCTGCGCTGGAGGCCTACCGCTACTGGCCGATCGCCACCGTCTACTTGTGTTTCGACGTTTCGCCGCGGCTGCCGGCTCCGATGATGGGCGTCAGCGGCGGCGGCATGGACTGGCTGTTCGACCGCGAGGCGCTGGCAGGGGAGGCCGGCCTGGTGGCGGCGGTGCTCAGCGCGCCGACGGCGCTGCCGGACGCCGAGGAACTGGTCGCCAGGGCGCTGGCCGACGCGCGCCGGCTGGCGCCGCATCTGCCCGAACCGGCGCGCAGCCGGGTGATCGTGGAAAAGCGGGCGACGTTCGCCAGCGAGGTCGGCCTGGAGCGGCCGGCGACGCGGACGGCGCAAAGAGGAATCTATCTGGCTGGGGATTGGGCGCATCCCGATTATCCGGCGACGCTCGAGGGGGCGGCGCGCAGCGGCGTGGCCGCGGCGGCGGCCGCATTGCAGGACTTAGGAATAGAACGATGACGATGAAGACCGAGTTTGCCCAAGACGCGCTGGCAGGGCGCGTGATCCTGATCACCGGCGCCTCCCAGGGCGTGGGGCGCGAGGCCGCGCTGGCCTTCGCCCGCCACGGCGCGACCGTGGTGCTGCTCGCGCGCAGCGTCAAGGGGCTGGAGAAGGTCTACGATGAAATCGTGGCGGCCGGCGGGCCGGAGCCGGCGGCGGTGCCGCTGGACTTGCTGAACGCGGGCGAGAACGAATTCAACCAGCTGGCGCTGACCATCAAGCGCGAATTCGATCGCCTGGACGGCATCGTGCATTGCGCCTCGCATTTCTACGCATTGTCGCCGCTGACCAACCAGACCATAGAAGAATGGATGAACCAGTACCGGATCAACACCGTGGCGCCGTTCGCGCTGACCCGCGCCTGCCTGCCGCTATTGAAGGACGCGCCGGACGCGTCGGTGCTGTTCGTCGGCGAGCATCACGCGCTGCATCCGGCGGCTTACTGGGGCGGTTTCGGCGCGTCCAATGCCAGTTTGCCGTACCTGACCAAGGTGGCGGCCGACGAGTGGGAGATGCTGCCCAATCTGCGCGTCAATCTGTTGCTGCCGGGGCCGGTCAATTCGCCGCAGCGCAACCGCACCCATCCGGGCGAGGACAAGAGCGAGCGCGCCGATCTGGCCGATCTGATGCCGCATTTCCTGTATTGGCTGGGCGGCGATAGCCGCGGCCGCCGCGGGGAAGTGGTGGAGCTGGACCTGCGCAAGCCGCGCGGCTGAAACGGGGAGAGGGCATGAAGAGACTGCTGTTGTTGGCCTGCGCGCTGCTGCTGGGTGGCTGCAACTATGTGAACAGCGTGACCGGGCTGAGCAAGGATTCGGACAAGGCGATAGGCGCGGCCTGCCGCCAGACCGGCCGCTCGCTGGAGGAGTGCTACCAGCGCAATCCGAGCGCGGACAAGGCCTTCATCTACGCCGGCTGGCGCGAGATGAACGAGTACATGGCCAAGAACAAGCTGGAAACGATGGAGCCGCTGCCCGAGGCCGCGGCGCAGCCGGCCTCCGGCCCGACGCCGGCGGTGGCCGGCAAACGCGCGGCCAGCGGCTCCACCTCTTCGGCCGGGCAGACCGGTCTGCCCGATCTGATGAGCAGCGAAGAGGCCGACCGCGCCGCCAAGAACGATCCCCAGGTGGCGGCGGTGATGCGCGCGATACGCAACGGCCAGCCGCCGGCCAAGCATTCATCGTCGGCGCCGCCCGAGGACCAGAAGCGCCTGCTCAACATCATCCAGGAATTGAACAAGTCCGACCCGGGCCGCAGCCCGGGCTGAAGCGTTTTTGACTGCCAGTTTCGCGCCGTCCTGCTATCCTTCCGCCTTTGATTCACCCTGAATCCTTCCCTGATGGCCAAGAACAAAACCGTGTTCAGCTGCACCGAGTGCGGCGGACAATCGCCTAAATGGCAGGGCCAGTGCCCGCATTGCAATGCCTGGAACACGCTGACCGAGGCGGTGGCCGCGCCGGCCGCGGCCGGTCCGCGTTTCCAGTCGTGGGCGGCCAACGTCACCAAGGTGCAGAAGCTGTCCGAGGTGCAGACCGAGGAAACCCCGCGCGATCCGTCCGGCATCGACGAACTGGACCGCGTGCTGGGCGGCGGCATCGTCCGCGGCGCGGTGGTGCTGATCGGCGGCGACCCGGGCATCGGCAAGTCCACGCTGCTGTTGCAGGCGCTGTCGCAGATAGGCCAGAACCGCAAGGTGCTGTACGTGTCCGGCGAGGAATCGGCGCAGCAGATCGCGCTGCGCGCGTCCCGGCTGGCGCTGGATACCAGCAGCGTCGACCTGCTGGCCGAAATCTGCATCGAGAACATCCTGGCCACGCTGAAGCGCGAGCAGCCCGAGGTGGTGGTGATCGACTCGATCCAGACGCTGTACACCGAGCAGGTGACTTCGGCGCCGGGCTCGGTGTCGCAGGTGCGCGAATGCGCGGCGCAGCTGACGCGGATGGCCAAGCAGAGCGGCATCACCGTGCTGCTGGTCGGCCACGTCACCAAAGAGGGCTCGCTGGCCGGCCCGCGCGTGCTGGAGCACATGGTGGATACCGTGCTGTATTTCGAGGGCGATTCCCATTCCAGCTACCGGATGATACGCGCGATCAAGAACCGCTTCGGCGCGGTCAACGAGCTGGGCGTGTTCGCGATGACCGATCGCGGCCTGAAGGGCGTGTCCAACCCGTCGGCCATCTTCCTCTCATCGTACCGGGATGACGTCGCCGGCTCCTGCGTGCTGGTGACGCAGGAAGGCACGCGGCCGCTGCTGGTGGAGATCCAGGCGCTGGTGGACGATTGCCACGGCTTCCAGCCCAAGCGCCTCACCGTCGGCCTGGAGCAGAACCGGCTGGCGATGCTGCTGGCGGTGCTGCACCGCCACGGCGGCGTGGCCTGCTTCGACCAGGACGTGTTCCTCAACGCGGTGGGCGGCGTCAAGATCAACGAGCCGGCGGCCGACCTGGCCATCATCCTGGCCATGGTTTCGTCCTTGCGCAACAAGGCGCTGCCGGAGAAGCTGGTGGTGTTCGGCGAGGTGGGCCTGGCCGGCGAGGTGCGGCCGGTGACGCGCGGGCAGGAACGGTTGAAGGAAGCCGCCAAGCTGGGTTTCACCCGCGCCATCGTGCCCAGCGCCAACAAGCCGCGGCAGGAAATCGAGGGCCTGAAGGTATTGGCCGTGGACCGCCTGGACCAGGCGGTGGAATACTGCAGGGAGTAGCGGCATGGTGGATCCGCAAGCGATAGAACAGGAGCGGCCTTATCTGCTGCGTTACGCGCTGGCGCAGTTGCGCGAGCGCGACGCGGCCGAGGAGGCGGTGCAGGAGACGCTGCTGGCGGCGCTGGAGTCGCGGGATAATTTCTCGGGCAAGTCGACTCTGCGCACCTGGCTCACCTCCATTTTGCGTTTCAAGCTGATAGACGCCTTGCGCCGCAAGGGCAAGGAAAAGCTGTTCGAATCGCTGGACGATGAGTGCGATGATAGCGATTTCGACGGCTTGTTCACCCAGGATGGCCATTGGCGCGAGCCGATGCGCGCCTGGAGCGGGCCGGAGTCGCAGCTGGTTTCCAAGCAGTTCTGGCAGGTGTTCGAGGAGTGCTCCAAGGTGATGCCGCGCCGCACCGCGATGGTGTTCGCGATGCGCGAGGTGATGGGGATGGAGATCGCCGACATCTGTAACAATCTCGAGATCACCGCGACTAACTGTTCAGTGCTGCTGTACCGCGCGCGGATGAGCCTGCGCGAATGTTTTTCAATACGCTGGAGCCGGGAGGACGAGCGATGAAGTTGAGTTGCCGCGCGGCCAGCCGGCTGATATCCATTGGGATGGACCGCCCGCTGGGCATGGGGGAGTTGCTCAAGCTGAGAATGCATTTGGCGCTGTGCGGCAACTGCCGGCAGTTTTCGCGGCAGCTGGATGCGCTGCGGGATGCCGCGCGCCGGGCGGGCAGGGGAGACGACGCGTCCGGCGATTAATGCTTTTGACATTTTTGCGCGCACTGGAGACACTGGGCCTTTCTTTTTTGGAAAGGCTTTTTCATGTCTGTGATTGCTGTTCTCGATGCATTGATGCGAACCCATGACGACCGCCCGGACGAGGCGATCGCGCAATTGCCCGCCTTGCTCGCGTCTCCGGGCCTTCCCGCTGCTTCGCTCTCGAGAGCGGCCTGGCTGGCCAACCATTTGCTGGGCGAAAAAAGGGGCGATTGGCGGGGGGCCTGGACCCTGTTGAAGGCGATGCCTCTGGCCGATGCCGGTCCGGCGCTGCTGCGCCATTGCGTGGTGGCCGCCACGCTGGCCGGCGACGCTTTGGCGGCCTGGCGCCTGGAGCGGCAATGCCTGGCGGGAGGCGCGAGCGCCGACGGAGCCCGCCTCGCGATCCGGCTTGAGGTGCTGCTCGGCGCGCTGGGCGGCGCTCCGCTGCGGGAATCGCTGACCGAGTTCGCTGTCCTGCAGGCGGCTTTGGAGCTGGGCGAGTCCGGCGAGACCGATGCCGCGCTGGCGGCGCTGGTCAGCAATATCGTGTCGGCCTTTCTGGAGAGACACGAGCTTGATGCCCGAGATCCGTTCTGCGAGGAGACGCTGTTCAATGGCGCGCGGATCGCCAGGCTGCTATGGGGCAGGGCGGGAGACTGGGTCAACCACGAACGGGCGGAATACCTGCGAGCGCTGACGGCGAACCGTTTCGAGCGCTGGCCGGATGGCTTGCTGGCCGCCGACGCGGGCCTGGCCCTGATCGCGGCCAATGGCGAGGAGGAGGTGGACCGCGCTTTCCTGTTGCTGGAGCGGGCGCGGGCGCTGGGCGGATCGGGCCGCCAGGCTGAGGCGGAAGCGGCTTGTGCCGAGGCGCAGGCGTTGGCGGCCTCGTTCGATTCAGATCTGCGTCCTTGGTTCGACGACTGCGCGCGGCGGGCAAAAAGAGAGCCGGCTGTGGCCGGCTCGTGAAGCTACAAAGGTAAGAGCTTAGAGAAAAATCTTGCTGAAACAGACGCTTCAACGCTTGCGTTTGATCGGCTTGTCGCCGCCGCCGCGTTGCGGGCAAGCGGCGCAAGGCTGCTCGCACATGCCGGCGCCGGTCAGCGATTGCTTGAGCGCGCAGACCGAACGCCGACAGGCGATGAAGCGGATCTGTTGTTCGGCCGCCAGTTCGCGGAAATGGCGCATCACGTTGTGGCCGAGAAAATCGGTGAACAGGATCAGCAGATCGGTGCCGGCGGGCAGGCGGTCCACCTTGCGTTGATGCGAGCTGTTGCGGCCGCTCAGGTGGCGGTGGATGGTGATGCCGTAGTTCTGCAGCACGTCGGGGATGTTGCCCAGAGTGTCGGCTCCAACCAGCATGGCGTTCATCGTGGCGTTCTCCTGTGTGAGTTTTTGAAAATGATAATAATTATCATTCGCAGAGTCAATCCTGTTTTTCAAGGTCTTTTTTACTCCGCAACCGAATGATCCGATTCCGTCTGGCCATGCCTGAAGTGGAGGCTGTGGCGCAAAGCATTGCGTGGAAAGGATTTTTTACGGATTTGACCTGGCCGCCGGACGGCCATCGCCTATGGTGTAAGGAATGGTTTTTGCCCTTAGTGCCAGTGCGGCGGCGGAGCGGGAGGCGATATGACTTTGGCCGGTTGGAAAGGATGGGCGCTTTGCGCGCTGTTGCTATTGCCGCAGATTCCGGCGCTAGCGGGCGGCGAAGAATGGGCGCGCATTCGGCGTGACGGCGCGTTGCAGATCGGTCTGGAAGGCACCTTTCCGCCCTATAGCCAATTGGCGGGCGGCCAGTTGCAGGGCTTCGAGGTGGATTTCGGCCGGGCGCTGGCCGCGCAGATGGGTGTGGAGGCGCGTTTTCAGACCATGGTTTGGGATCATATGCTGGACAATCTGGCGGCCGGCCGGATGGATGTGGTGATCAACCAGGTGGTGGCGACGCCGGAACGCAGGAAGCGCTTCGAATTTTCCATTCCCTACACTTACTCCGGGCTGCAGCTGGTGGTGCGCAAGCCGGATTTGCCGCGCTTCCACGGCGCCGGGGACTTGGCCGGCGCCCATGTCGGGGTCAGCGCGGGCACCAATTATGAGCAATGGCTGCGCGACAACGCGCCGCAGGCCCACATCCATCGTTACCCGGACGATCCGACGAAATACGACGGCCTGCGTCGCGGCGAGGTGGACGCCATCGTGATCAACCGGCTGGCGGCCTTCAACCTGGCGCAGAAGACGCAGGGCGAGCTGGCGCCCGCCGGCCGCATGCTGGCGCGGGAAGACGCCTGCGTGGTGCTGCGCAAAGGCAGTCCTCAGTTGCTGGCGGCGGTGAACCGGGCGATAGGCCACTTGCAGCGCGACGGCACCTTGCAGACGCTGTCGCGCAAGTGGTTCAAGGCGGACATCGTCAGCCGGCCGCAGTAGGCGGCCGGCCTGGGGCGCCGTCTTCTGGCCGAATTCAGCCGTAGATGTCCAGCTGGCTGATCATGCCGGCCTGGCCATCCTCCTTGACGAATACGCCGGCGCGCCGCATCTGCGCCTGCGGGTCGGCGTCGCTTGCGTTGGCGCGCATGGTCAGCGGCGCGTCCACGCTGGGCAGCAGGATGGCGCCGATGCCGGCGTCCTTCAGCGAACTCAGCTGATCCTTGCCGTCGCTGCCGCGGCCGGTCCAGATCTTGAGCTGGGCGAAGGCGGGATCGCTCTCGTCGATCACGCCGTCGTGGTTGCTGTCCAGCTTGGCCAGGTCGGCGAAGCCATTGCCGGACTGCGGGCCGAACAACTCGCTGCCGTCATTGATCTTGCCGTCGCCGTTCTTGTCCAGCGCCAGCCAGCCGCCCTGGCTGGAGAAGGGCAAACTCACCATCTGTCCGCTGCGCTGCAGATCGAAGCTGACGCTGGCGCCGTCCAGGCTGCCGGCGCCGCCGCCCAGATTGACCATCAGCGGATCGCAGCTTTGCTTGCCGCCGGACTGGTAGCTCTGGCTGCTGTGGTATTGGTAGCTGCTCTGCATCTGCATGTTCAGCGAGAATTGCAGTTGCTTGCCGTCCTGGATGGTGATCTGGCCTTTGGCGGTGAAACTCAGTTGTTGCTGTTGCTGGTAGTCGATGTCCTGCTGAGCGCTGACGGTGGGGTCGGGGATGGCGGAGAGTTGCGAATTCTCGGGCCGGAGCGGGAACAGGCGCAGCAGCTTGAAATGGACGCCGAAAGCCTTTTCCAGTATCGCCTCGATCAGGCTGTAGACCGCATCCTTGTCCGAGCTCAACTGGTCGAGCAGGCTGGCCTGCGTCGCCTGGTTGCTCAGCTGCACGTTGTCGGCGGAGCTTGGCTGCGGGGAAGCCACGGAGAGGGTCTGGGTGACGCTGAGGGATTGGCTCTGGCTGAAGCTGCTGCCGAGGCTGACGGTGGCGGAGGCGATTTTCATGGCGGCGTCCCTTAAGGCGTACCCCCTCGCTATCGACCCGCCTCCGCCCGACTTGATGCCGCAGTTCCCCGTATTGCCAATGGTTCCAATGCTCGTACCAGCGGTTATAAGTCCTTGCCCGAACGCCAGATCGACCAGACCAGCCACACGCTGTTGAACAGCGCCAGCATGAAGCCGAAGAAGCCGAAGAAGGGCAGGCCGAACAGCTTGGGGCCGGCGTTGACGGTCATCACGATCGACGAGCCTATGATCAGGCAGCCGGTGACGATGCCCATGGTCAGCCGGTTGCTGCTGCGGTCCAGCTGCTTGCCGAAGCTGTCCAGCCGCTGCAGGTCGAGGTTGACGCGGAACTTGCCGTGACGCATGTCGCGGCCGATGCGGACCAGGTCGCGGGGCAGGCCGGCTATCATTTCCAGTCCTTCGGACAGCGACTGGCGGCCGCGCTTGAGCAGCGCTGCCGGATGGTAGCGGGCGACGATCAACTCCTTGACGAAGGGGGTGATGTGCGCGACCAACTGGAATTCAGGGTTCAGCTGCCGGCCCAGGCCTTCCAGCGTCACCAGCGCCTTGAACAGCATCGCCATGTCCGGCGGCAGCACGATGCCGTGATTGCGGATCAGCGCCATGATGTCGCCGATCAGCTGGCTGATGTTGAGCCCCTTCAGCGGAACGTGTTCGTACTGGAACATGAATTCGCCGACCTCGTCGGCGAATTTCGGCATGTCCACCGGCGTGTTGCCGGTCCATTCGACCAGCACGTCGATGATGCCGTGCTCGTTTCGCTCGGCCACCGCTGACAGCAGGTCGACGATTTCGTCGCGCCGCACGTGGCTGATGCGGCCCACCATGCCGAAATCGATGAAGGCGATGCGATGCTCGGCCAGGAAGAACACGTTGCCGGGGTGGGGGTCGGCGTGGAAGAAGCCGTTGACCAGGATCATCTTCAGCACCGCGTCGGCGCCGCGTTGGGCCAGCAGCACCGGGTCCAGGCCGCTGTCGCGCAGTCGGGCCAGATCGCTGGCCGGCACGCCGTCGACGTAGCTCTGCACGTTGACCGCGGCGTTGGTGTATTCCCAATGCACTGTCGGCACTTCGACGAAGGGGTCGTCGATGAAATCCCGGGCGAAACGCTCCATATTGCGCGCCTCGATCGCCAGGTCCAGCTCGCGGCGCAGCGAGCGCGAGAACTGGGCGACGATGCCGGACGGCTGGTAGCGGCGCAGCTCGGGAAACTCCAACTCCAGCAGGTGGGCCAGGTGGGCGAGTATGCGCAGGTCGGCTTCCACCTTGTCGGCGATGCCGGGCCGGCGCAGTTTCACCGCCACCTCGCTGCCGTCCTTCAGCCGCGCCCGGTGGACTTGGGCGATGGACGCGGAGCCTATCGGCTGCATGTCGAACTCGGCGAACAGCTGGTCGGCCTCGGCGCCCAGCGCGTCGACTATCAGCTTGCGCACCATGGCCGGCGGCAGCGGCGGCACCCGGTTCTGCAGCTTCTCGAATTCGTCTATCCAGTCCGGCGGGAACACGTCCACGCGGGTGGACAGGATCTGCCCCAGCTTGATGAAGGTGGGCCCCAGCTCCTCGAACGCCAGCCTCACCCTAACCGCCGTCGGCTGGCCGGATTCGCGGTCCGGCAGCGACAGGTTCAGCCATTCTCCGGCCTTTTCCATCGCGCGCGGCAACTTCAGCCGCTGAGCGAACTCTCCCAGTCCATGACGGATCAAAATTCCGCTGATTTCTCTTAACCGCGGTAAGTCCCGCATTGCAATCAAGGTTTCCCGAATCATGTGCTTTTCGCCGTCCCGCTTGGCTTTACACTACCGGTCCCGTCCGATAGAGTGCGGCCTATGAAATTGCAACTCCGCTTATCAGCGCTGGCGCTGGCGGGCTTCATGGTTTTTGCCCAGGCCGCGCCAGACAAGGCCCCGACCGAGGGGAAAGCCGCCGCCGACAGTTCGGCGACGGACAAATCGGACGATCCCATCTCCAAGTACGCCGCTCCGCAAGAGGATGCGGTGGGCGACTTGCTTTTGCAAGCGATGAGCCTGTTGGGCGTCGCCTATCGCTTCGGCGGCAACACGCCGGACGACGGCCTGGACTGCAGCGGCTTCATTCGTTACGTGTTCCAGAAATCGCTGCGGGTGAACCTGCCGCGCACCGCGGCCGAAATGGCCCGGGTGGGCAAGTCGGTCGGCCGCGGCGAACTGATGCCGGGCGACCTGGTGTTCTTCAACACCCTGGGCCGCAGCTACTCCCATGTCGGCATCTACATGGGCAACAACAAATTCATCCACGCGCCGCGAACCGGCAAGAACATCGAGGTGTCGAACCTGTCGCAGAGCTACTGGACCGCGCGTTACAATGGCGCGCGCAGGGTCAATCGTAGCACCGCCTTGCAGGCCGCCGATACCTCCGATGACGTCAGCGTGAAAATCGCGGCGAAGCCGTCCCCGGCGCCGGAAGCGGCGAAATGCCGCAAGGGCAGGAAATGCAAGGCGGCCGCCGAGCCCAAGGGCAAGAAGGGCTCCAAGGCGCAAAAGGCGGCGAAATCCGTCGGCAAGAAGAAAAAGGGCCGGCACTGAGCGGTCCGGCCGAGCGACGATGCCCGCTTTTCGCGGGCATCGTGTTTTCAGGAACAGGAATATGGCATTGAAAATCGAAATACCGGTATGGCGCGACCCGGAGGGCAACGTCGTCGCCTGCGTCGAGAAGCTGAAGGTGATGCGCGAGAACCTGGAGGAAATCGCCCAGATGGCCCAGGACGCGTTCGAGGACGCGGTGCTGATGGGCTGCGAGGAGCAGCAGGTGCGCGACTTCCTGGTGGCGATGATGCAGAGCCTGGACAATCCCTACCGTTCCGAGTGAGAAAACCCGAGATGCCATTTGAAGCCTTTATCGGGCTGCGCTACCTGCGCGCCAAGCGCCGCAACGGATTCATCTCCTTCATTTCCCTGATTTCCATCGTCGGCATAGCCCTTGGCGTGGCGGCGCTGATCATCGTGCTGTCGGTGATGAACGGGTTCCAGAAGGAAATCCGCGGCCGCATTCTCAGCGTGGCTTCCCACCTGGAAGTCAGCGGCTACGACGGCCGCCTCGCCGGCTGGCGCGACGCGCAGGCGATGCTGGTCAAGCAGCCGCACGTGCAGGCGGCTGCGCCCTTTGTCAGCAGCCAAGGCCTGTTCGTCGCCTACGGCAATGTGCGCGGCGGCCTGGTGCGCGGCATCGAGCCCGCGCTGGAAAACAAGGTTGTGGACGTGGGCCATCACATGGTGTCCGGCAAGCTGGAAGACCTGAAGCCAGGCAGCTTCGGCATGACGCTGGGCGTGGAGCTGGCGCGCCAGCTGGGCGTGGGCGTCGGCGACAAGGTGACGCTGATGACGCCGCAGGGCAACATCACGCCGGCCGGGATGGTGCCGCGCTCCAAGCAGTTCACCGTGGTGGGCATCTTCAAGGTGGACATGTTCGAATTCGACGCCTCGCTGGCGATGGTCAATCTGCGCGACGCCCAGGTGCTGGAGCGGATGGGCGATTCCGTCAGCGGCGTGCGGCTGCGGCTGGATGACCCGATGCTGGCGCCGCAACTGAAGGCCGAGCTGCGGCCGCAGCTGCCGCAACTGCTGGTCACCGACTGGACCGACACCAACGCCAATTACTTCCGCGCGGTGCAGATCGAGAAGCGGATGATGACCATCATCCTGACGCTGATCGTCGCGGTGGCGGCGTTCAACCTGGTATCCACGCTGGTGATGGTGGTGACCGACAAGCAGGCCGATATCGCCATCCTGCGCACGCTGGGCGCGTCGCCCGGCAGCATCATGAAGATCTTCGTGATCCAGGGCGCGGTGGCCGGGGTGCTGGGCACGCTGGCCGGGGTGGCCAGCGGCGTGGTGATCGCGCTGAACCTGGACGTGATCGTGCCTGTGATCGAACGCATCATCGGCACCAAGATCCTGTCCAGCGACGTCTATATGATCGATTATCTGCCGTCCGACGTGCAGTGGGGCGACGTGTCCACCATCACCATCATTTCGCTGCTGCTGGCCCTGTTCGCCACCCTGTATCCCAGCTGGCGCGCCTCGCGCACCCAGCCGGCGGAGGCCCTGCGCTATGAATAAGGTATTGAGCTGCCGCTCGCTCGGCAAACGCTACCAGGAAGGCAAGCTGGCGCTGGACGTGCTGGCCGACGTGAATCTGGAAGTGGGCAAGGGCGAGCACCTGGCCATCGTCGGCGCGTCCGGCTCCGGCAAAAGCACGCTGCTGCATTTGCTGGGCGGGCTGGACACGCCGACCTCCGGCGCGGTGGAGGTGCTGGGCCGCGATCTGTCCACGCTGTCCGAGACCGAGCGCGGCAGGCTGCGCAACGAGTCGATGGGCTTCGTCTATCAGTTCCATCACCTGCTGCCGGAATTCACCGCGCTGGAAAACGTGATGATGCCGTTGTTGATCCGCCGGATGGACAAGGGCGAGGCCGCCCGCCGCGCCGGCGAAATGCTGGAGAAGGTAGGGCTGGGCAAGCGCCTGGAGCACAAGCCGGGCGAGTTGTCAGGCGGCGAGCGCCAACGCGCCGCCATCGCCCGCGCGCTGGTGACGCAGCCGGCCTGTCTGCTGGCCGACGAGCCCACCGGCAATCTGGACGTCCATACCGCCGGCCAGGTGTTCGAGCTGATGCTGGAATTGAACCGCACGCTGGGCACCAGCCTGATCATCGTTACCCACGACCTGGAACTGGCCGGCCGCACCCAGCGGGTACTGCGCCTGAATGAAGGCCGGCTGGCGGCGTCGGATGCCGTTTCTGCCTGACGGCGGCTTGCCCGCCGCGTTTTGACCAAGGAGTCGGACATTGCTGTTCATCCGCAAGGAAATGAATTTTTTCGCGCTGCTTGACGCGCTGCAGACCAAGAACGGCCTGATCGAGCTGGCGCTGGGCCTGCTGTGCGTGATCGCCGCCTATGCGCTGGCCCGCCGGCTGTATCGCTACTGGTTTGCTCATAACCCTGAGCGCTACGACCAGTTCTTGCCCTATACCGGTTTCCGGCTGGTGCTGCCGGTATCGGCCCAGGTGCTGGTGGTGCTGGCCAGCTTCACCTGGGGCCGGCTGGAGCACGCGCCGATGCTGGTGCTGCACATCCTGAGCGCGCTGCTGTTCTGGCTGGCGGTGATCCGCCTTTGCACGGCGGTGGTGCGCCAGGCCTTCCCGCACAGCCGCTTCGAGCGGCATTCCGAGCACTTTCTGGCCTCGGCCTTGTGGCTGGGCTTCGTCAGTTGGACCATAGGCTTCGACGTGGCGGTGATGGATTGGCTGGAGTCGATCTCCTTCTACGTGGGCAAGACCCGGCTGGACCTGCTGACCATTCTCAACGGCCTGCTGTGGGTGACGGTGATCGTGGTGGTGGCGCTGTGGGCGAGCCGCCTGATCGAAGCCCGCATCATGAAGCTCAAGCACCTCGATTCCAACCTGCGCATCGTGTTCGCCAAGCTGACCCGCACCGGCCTGGTGGTGGCCTCGGTGCTGGTGGCGCTGCCGGTGATGGGGATAGACCTGACCGTGCTGTCGGTATTCGGCGGCGCGGTGGGTATCGGCCTGGGCCTGGGTTTGCAGAAGATCGCCAGCAATTTCGTGTCCGGCTTCATCATCCTGCTTGACCACTCCATCCGCATCGGCGACCGGCTGATGGTGGACAACCGCGTCGGCTACGTGACCAAGATGACCTCGCGCTATGTAGTGTTGAAGGGTTCCGACGGCACCGAGGCGCTGATCCCCAACGACGCGCTGATGTCCAACACGGTGATCAACCAGTCCTACTCCGACAAGAATATGTGGACCAGCCTGCCGGTGTCGGTGGCTTACGGCACCGATCTGGACCTGGCGCTCAGCCTGCTCAAGCAGGCGTCGGACCATCCGCGCGTGCTGAAGAATCCGGGCGCCAACGCCTTCGTCACCCTGTTCGCCGACAGCGGCATCAATCTGGAGCTGGGCTTCTGGGTTGCGGATCCGGAGAACGGCTTCATGGGCCTGAAATCGGACATCAACCTGGCTATCTGGCGGCTGTTCAAGCAGCACAATATCGAAATCCCCTTCCCGCAGCGGGAAGTGCGCATCGTCGGCGACAAGCCGGCGGGGCAGGGCTGAGGAGGCATCATGAGCGCGAAACGGCTGGCCATCATCGACGACGACGAGGCGGTGCGGCAGTCGCTGCTGTGGCTGCTGGATGGCCAGGGCTACCGCGCCGACGGCTTCGACAGCGGCGAGACCTTCCTGGCCGCTGGCAACGGACATGACTACAACGGCATTGTCCTGGACCTGCGGCTGTCGGGCATCAGCGGCATCGTGTTGCTGGAGAAGCTGGCGGACTGGCCGTACTGCCCGCCGGTGATCATGCTGACCGCGCACGGCGATGTGCCGCACGCGGTGGCGGCGCTGAAGCTGGGCGCGCTCGATTTCATCGAGAAGCCGTTTGACGATGTGCGCCTGCTGGAGCGCGCGGCGGCGGCGGTGGAGCTGGACGAGCAGAACCGCCAGCGCCACGGCCTGCAGCGCAAGGTGTCGGCGGCGCTGGCGCTGCTGACCGAGCGCGAGCGCGAGGTGATGCAGCTGATCCTGGCCGGCAAGCTGAACAAGCAGATCGCCGAGGAGCTCAGCATCAGCATGAAGACGGTGGAGGTCCACCGCTCGCGGGTGTTCGAGAAGATGGGCGTCAAGTCGGCGGTGGAGCTGGCCGGCATGCTGGCCGCTCCGGGAGGCAAGATCTGATGGGCAGCAAGCAGCCGGTGTCGGTGCTGGTGGTGATCCATAGCCGCGATGGCCGGGCCCTGCTGATGGAGCGGGCCGACAAGCCCGGCTACTGGCAGTCGGTGACCGGCAGCCGCGAGGGCGTCGAAGACCTGATCGACACCGCCTGCCGCGAAGTGGCGGAGGAAACCGGTCTGGACGCGTCCCGTTTCGAACTGAGCGACTGGCATCTGGTCAATCGCTACGAAATCTACCCGCACTGGCGCCACCGCTACCCGGAAGGCGTCACCCACAACGACGAGCATGTGTTCGGCCTGCTGCTGCCCTCACCCTGCGAGGTGGCGCTGGCGCCGCGCGAGCATCTGGGCTACCGCTGGCTGCCATGGGACGAAGCCGCCGAGCTGGCGTTCTCGCCGTCCAACGCCGAGGCGCTGCGCATGCTGCCGAAGAGGCTGGGTCTGACGACTTGAGCTATTCGCGCCAAATCATGAAAAAGCCCGCCTTGGCGGGCTTTTTCATATCCGGGGCCAGGGTTTGCCATCCGGATATGAGTTTGGCATTGATGGTATGCTCAGACGCTCGCGATCGCCCGAAGGAGCTTGCATGGAGTGGATGGATTTGTTGCCGCGCATCATCGCCGAGCTAGATCGCGACAAGCGCTTGCATACGGTGTTGCTATACGGTTCCCGTGCCGACGGTAGCGCCAATCAGGGCAGCGATTACGATATTGCCGCTTTCGGCGCTGTGGAGCGGGTGACGCGGGATACCCGCCGCATAGATGGCGAGTACCTTGATCTGTTCCTGTATCCCGACACCGCGCTGGACGAACCGACCGAAGCGCATCTGGCGCTGCGGGGAGCCAAAATCCTGCGCCAGCGGGGCGAGTCGGCGAGCCGCTTTTTGGCTAGCCTGGAAACCCTTCATGCTGCCGGGCCGGAGGCATTGCCGGAGGATGAGTTGCAGGCGCGTCGCGATTGGGCGCACAAGATGGCGGCGCGGATCCAACGCGGGGATGTCGAAGGCGATTACCGCCGCGCCTGGTTGCTGATGGCTTTGCTGGAAGACTATTTCGTTTTGCGGGGGCTGTGGTACGAGGGGCCGAAAAAGGCGCTGCGATGGCTGGAGCGGCACGACGGGCAAAGCCGGGAGGCTTTCGAGCAGGGCTTGAAACCCAATGCGGGGAATGAAGCCATAGCGAAGCTGGTGTTGAGCGTGGCGGGGCCGCTGCGGGTCAGCGCGATGGAATGAAAAACCCCGGCTCGCGCCGGGGCGGGGGACGGCCTTAGTCCGGGGAGACGCCGGGCTCGGGCAGTTGTTCGATGCGGCCCAGCAGGAAGACGAAGGCCAGGATGCCGATCACCAGCATGAAGCCGGCCACCATGAAAGCGTTGGCGAAGGAGTGGGTGGCGCCGACGATGAAGCCGGTGACGATGGGGGCGACCGCGCCCATCATATTGTTGGCGAAGTTCATGATGCCGCCGACGGTGCCGGTGCCGCCGCGCGGCGCGATCAGCGACGGCAGCGACCAGCCCACTGGAGCGGCGGCGGCCAGGCCGCTGAGGGCGATGGTGATCCAGATGATGGCGATATAGGGGTCGGTCGTCGTCGTCGCGCCGAACACCGCCATGCCCATGGCCATCCCGCACAGCAGCACCGTCTTGCGCACGTGGGTTTCATCGTGGCCGCGGGCGATCAGCTTGTCTATCAGCCAGCCGCCGACGAACAGGTCGGACAGGGTGGCGAACATCCATGGGATGGCGGAAAACCATGCCGATTTCAGGATGTCCATATGCATCGCCTGCACCAGATAGCCGGGCAGCCAGGTGAGGAACAGGTAGAACACATAGCCGTAGGCGGCGAAGCCGATGGACAGCCCCCACACTTTGCGCTGGCGCAGCAGGTAGCCCAGCATCGCCATCGAGCTTTGCTGGCTGACGCCTTCCTCGGCCGCGCCGCCCTGGACGATGTATTGGCGCTCGGCCTCGGTCAGTTTTTTGTCGGCGCTGGGGTCGCGGTAGATCAGGTAGAAGGCGATGAAGTACAGCAGGCTGAGGATGGCGGACACGCCGAAGCCCCAGCGCCAGCCCAGGTGCACCACGGCCAAGGCCACCATCGGCACGCCTATCACGTTGGAGAATTTCGCGGCGGCGTCGAAGATGGCGGTGGCCATCGCCCGCTCGCGGCGGGGAAACCAGTAGCCGGTGGCTTTGGAGCTGACCGGGAAGCCCGGCGCTTCGGCGACGCCCAGCAGCATGCGGGCGGCGAAAATGCCGGCGAAACCGCCGGCGCAGGCGGTGAGGGTGGCGGCCACGCCCCACAGCAGCGCGCCCAGGCGGCCGATGCGGGTGGTGCCGAAGCGGTCCAGCACCACGCCGGTGGGAATCTGCAGCAGCGCGTAGCTCCAGAAGAAGGCGCTGAACAGCAGGCCCAGCTCGCCGTTGCTCAGGCCGAACTCCTGCTGCAGCTGCGGCGCGGCCACCGACAGGCTGATGCGGTCGAAATAATTGACCAGGATGCCGATGCCCAGCAGCCAGCCTATGCGCCAGCGGCGGGCGGGAACCTTGAATTGTTGCGGGGACGGGGCGTTCATTGTTGTTCTCCTCTTTGATACTGCCTTTGCGTTGAAACGGTTGGGTTCAGCCTAGTTCGGCCAGGATGCGCCGCAGTTGCGCTTCGGGCGGCAGGGCGACGTCGCAGGGAATCGCGCCTTCGTCGGCGCCCGGGGCTTCCAGGTCGTGGAATTGGCTGTCCAGCAGGCTTTCCGGCATGAAGTGGCCGCTGCGTTCGCGCATGCGTTCGGCGATCAGCGCCTTGTCGCCGCGCAGGTGGACGAAGCGCAGGTCGGGGTCGCCGCCGCGTAGCACGTCGCGGTAGCGGCGCTTCAGCGCCGAGCAGGCCAGCACCATCGGTTCGCCGCTCTGGCGGCCCTGGCGCAGCTTGCCGGCCAGATTGGCCAGCCAGCCGGCGCGGTCGTCGTCGTTCAGCGGAATGCCGTCGCGCATCCGCGCGATGTTCTCGGGGGGGTGGAAGCTGTCGCCTTCGATGAAGCTGGCGCCGATGGCCTCGGCCAGCATACGGCCCACGCTGCTTTTGCCGCAGCCGGCCACGCCCATCACCACGATATTGCCGTTTTTCATGTTAGCGCTAACAATTAATGTGGAAGGATAGCCGGCTCGACGCCGGCTGAATGACGATGATGTTAGCGCTAACAAAAAGTGCACAACAAGCAGTTGGATCAAGTTTCGCGTTTGCCGGCGGCGCGCTGTAGTGGGAGAGCAACAACGCGGGAGGCCGCGCTGATGCTGGATTTCAGCTGCTGCGGCGCAACATGAGCCGGAAGCCCAAGTCGGCGCGGCGCGATTCCGGCTCCTCGCCGTCTATCAGCCGCAGCAGGGCGCGGGCGGCGTGGACGCCGATGTCGCGGCGCGGCGTGGCCACCGTGGTCAGCGTGGGCGTGCACCAGGCGGCGGGCTGCAGGTCGTTGAAGCCGGCGATGGCCAGCCGCTCGGGCACGGCGATGCCCAACTCCTGGCTGCGCGCGAGCGCGCCGATCGCCAGGTCGTCGTTGCAGCAGAACAGCGCGTCGCAGTCGGGGCGGGCCGCCAGCGCCGCGTCCAGCATGTCCGCGCCCATCTGCATGCTGGAGGGCTGCGGATCCAGCCACTCCAGCCCGGCGTCGCGGCAGCCGGCCGCGTCCAGCGCCGCGCGGTAGCCGTCCAGGCGTTTCATCACGCGCTCGTCCAGCTGCGCGCCGAGAAAGCCGATGCGGCGTTTGCCGCGCGAGAGCAGGTGGCGGGTGATGGCGGCGCCGGCTTCCTCTTGCGAGAAGCCCACGCAGCAGCGGCCATCGTCGGCCAGATCCATCATGTAGACCGCCGGCAGCGCATGCTGGCTCAGAATGCGCTCGAACGGCTCCGCGTGGCTGAGGCCGGTGATCAGCACGCCGTCGGGCCGGTGCTGCAGATAGGCGCGCAGCAACTGAAACTCTTGTCCGGCATCGTAATGGCTGTTGCCGATCAGCATCTGGTAGCCGGCGGCGTCCAGCACGGTTTCGATGCCGGCCAGCGTTTCCAGGAACACGGTGTTGGCCAGAGAGGGAATCAGCACCAGCACGGTCCGCGACCTGGCCGAAGCCAGCGTGCTGGCGGAACGGCTGGGCACGTATCCCAGGGCGTCGACCGCCTGCATCACTTTTTCCCGCAGCGGTTCGGAAACCTGCTGCGGCTGATTCAGCACCCGGGACACGGTGATGGCGCTGACGCCGGCCGCCTTGGCCACGTCATGCATGGTGACGCCGCTGCCGGAGCGGACGCGCGGTTTTCTGGGCATGGATTTCTCGAGATGGATTGGCAATACTGTTGTCATTGTATCGCGGCGGAAGCGCTTGCCGGGCGATGACGTCTGCTTGTAATGTCGTGATTTTTCCCGGGAGCCCATCATGTACCAGCCCAGCCATTTCGTCGAGGCCGATCCGGCCGTTCTGCTGAGCCTGATGCGGGCCCGGCCGCTGGCCGTCGTGGCGGTCAACGGCGAGGACGGCCCGCAGGTCAACCATCTGCCGCTGTTGGCGGTGGAAGAGGAGGGCGCGCTGAAGCTGAGGGGGCATGTGGCGCGCGCCAATCCCTTGTGGCGGCTGCTGGAGGATGCGCCGCAGGCGCTGGCTGTGTTCCAGGGCGACGATGCCTACATCAGTCCGTCCTGGTACCCGGCGAAGGCCGAGCATGGCAAGGTGGTTCCCACTTGGAACTACATGGTGGCGCACGCCAGGGGGCGGCTGCGAGCGGTGGACGATCCGGTGTGGCTGCGTAGCCTGTTGGACCAGCTGACCCGCGCGCGCGAGGAGGGTTTCCCGCAGCCCTGGCAAGTGGCGGACGCGCCGGCCGACTATCTGGACAAGATGCTGCGGGCCATTGTCGGCATCGAGCTGACGGTGAGCCGGCTGGACGGCAAGTACAAGCTCAGCCAGAACCAGGACGAAGCGACTCGGCTGAGCGTGCGCGCGGGACTGGCGGGCAGCGGCGATGAGCGCGCCAGGGCGCTGGCCGGCGAGATGCCCAGCTGAGCGGAATCTCGATCCCGCGCGGCTGCGCCGGCGCGCTTCGAGACGGCGCTTGCGGCCTTAGTGGCGGAAGCGGGCGAGCAGCTCGGCCAGCTCAGGCGGCGCGACCTCGCCGTCCTGCCGCAGCCGCAGCAGGAAGCTATCCAGGAAGCCGGATAGCAGCGCGGAGGAGGTGACGGTGGCGCCGATGCGGGCATGGTCCCATTCCACCACCACGCCTTGCAGGTAGGCGGTCAGACGATTGCTGTCCTGCTGGAACGAGTGATACAGGCTGATGGCCGGCGCGCCGCCCAACTGGTAAAAGGCCTGCAGCGTCGACTTGTCCAGCCGGCAGCGGCTGAGGATGTCGCGGCTGTCGAATTCCACGAACAAGGGCTGAACCACCTGGTTGCGGCGGGTATTGCTGCTGTATGGCCGGGATACCACGCCTATGGCCGAGTTGAGCTGGCCGGCGGGCCTGCCGTTGCTGACCGGATAACCCAGCAACAGGGTGAAGGCGCTGGCCATCGGATCGGGCAGGGTGCCGTAATCCAGCTCGAAGCAGTTTTCCGCCGGGTGGCGCGCCAGCCAGTCGGCCGGCAGGTGTATCGCCGCCAGGTCCAGGTGTTGCGGACTGGCGCAGCGCAGTTGCAGCAGCGGCCATTGTTGCGCGCCGTTGCTGGCCACCACGTTCTGGCCGTGGTTGACGCAGGCGGCGGACAGCACGGCTTCGGATGTGACGATGAACTTCTCGCCCCGGTAGCTCAGCAGCAGGCCGCTGCCGAAGCAGGGGCCGGTGCGGCCGGCGCTTTTTTTCGGATGAAAAGCCACTACCATCGGGCTGAGAAACTGGTAGATGTGCTCCAGACACTGCAGGGGATCATCCAGATCGAACAAAAACTCCATCCCCGGTACCTCTCGCGACAACGATTCTTCGCTCAGCATAGTTCAGGATAGGATGATTTGAATGCCTGTTTGTCTCTTCGCGGCGGCAGGGGGCGAGGCGAATGCTATACCTGTAAGGAACGAATCCAAACGAAACGGACGGCATGCCGTCCGTTTCGGCGTAAGTTCGGCAAGACTCCGCCGGCAACGAGGCGCGGAGGACGACAGACCCGGCCGGCGCCGGGCTCAGGGGGCTCTCTATGGCAAGCAACGCGAGGACCAGATTCATTCTGCTGGCGGTGCCCAGTTACGCGCTGTTCGCGCTGGCCTGGATCTTTTTCTCCGACCAATTGCTGGCCGGGCTGGATATTTCCCGAGTGGTTTCCCTTTCCATCGCCAAGGGCATTTTCTTCGTTCTGGTGACCTCCGTTCTGCTGTTGCTGGCATTGCGGGCGGTGCCGTCCAGCGATAACGGCCTGCAACTGTTTTGGCTGGGTAGTCTGGCCAATGGTTTGCGGTCGGAGCGTTGGACTAATTGGCTGGCCTACCCGGTGGTACTGGTGTTGCTAGGCGGCGCGTTGGCGATGCGGCAGTTCTTAATGGGGCCGGAGCTGGGCGATCATCCGATGTTGATCCTGTTCATGCTTCCCATCATTCTGGGGGCCTGCATGGGGGGCCTTGGCCCCGGTCTGCTGGCCACCGTGTTGGCGGTGCTGGCCGTCGACCTGGTGGCCGAGCCCCATCTGCATGCCGCGCAAACACCGTGGCACAGCAAGCTGCAGCTGTTGTTTCTGGCCTTGAATGGCTTGGCGGTGAGCCTGCTCAGCGAAATGCTGCGCTTGGCGCTGGAGCGGGGCATCATGCACCGGGCGCTGTTGGACGCAGTGGTGACCAGCACCTCCGACGCGGTGTTCATCAAGGACGTGCAGGGGCGCTACCTGCTGGTCAACCACGCGGCGCTGGCCTTCGTCGGCAAGTCCAGCCGCGAGGTGATAGGCAAGGACGATTGGGAGCTGTTCGACGAGGAAACCGCGAAGGAGTTGATCGTCCAGGATCGGCTGATCATGCAAAGCGGCCGGGTGCAGACCCACGAGGAGCATCTGGTGCTGCAAAATGGCGAGCGGATGGTGTTTCTGGTGACCAAGGGGCCGGTCTACAACAGCGCAGGGCAACTGGGCGGATTATTCGGCATCTCGCGCGACGTCACCCGGCAAAAGCAGGCCGAACAGCTATTGCGCGACAGCGAATCCATGTTGCAGCAGGCGCAGCAGCTGGCCGGCATAGGCAGCTGGAGCTGGGATTTGGCTGAAGACCGGCATTACTGGTCGCCTGAGGCCTATCGCCTGTTCGGCCTGGCCGAACGCTTCGGGCCGCCGGGCTATCCGGCGATGAGGCGATTTTTCAGCGACGAGGGCTGGGAGCAGCTGTCGGAGGCGATAGAACGCTGCAAGCTGGTGGGCATGGGCTACGAGTGCGACGTGGAATTGCTGCGCGCGGATGGCGAAAGCCGCTGGCTGACGATGCGGGGAGAGGCGCGGCGCGGCGAGGAGAACGCCATTGTCGGGCTGTACGGCACCATGCAGGACATCACCGAGCGCAAGCAGATGGCCATGCAGGTCAAGGCCAGTGAATCCCGCCTGCAGCTGGTGGCCGAGGCTACCAGCGATGGATTCTGGGATTGGGATTTGCGCAGCGGCAAGGTGTACCGTTCTTCCCGCTACTACGAGGTGACCGGTACCCAGCCGGAGGAAGACAGTGGCGATTTCCGTTTCTTCCGCCAGATGGTGCATCCGGCCGATTTGCCTTATGTGTTGCAGGCGATAGAGGCGCATCGCCGCGGCAAGAGCCCGAAGATAGAAATCGATTTCCGGCTGGCCCGGCAGGACGATGGCGTGCGCTGGCTGCAGGTGCGGGGCCGGGCGGTGGAGTGGGACGAGCGCGGCGCCGCGGTGCGATTGGTCGGCAATCTGTCCGACATCACCGAGCGCAAGCGCGCCGACGAGGACCTGCGGCTGGTGCTGAACGAAGCCGGCGACGCGATCTGGGTCACCGATGTGGACGGCTACTTCATCTTCGCCAACCCCGCCGCCTGCCGTCTGACCGGGCATAGCCTGGACGAGTTGCGCGAAATGCACATCCACGACTTGGTGGCCCCGGAGTGCCTGGGTCTTTTGGCCGAGCACCTGGCCAAGATCAGCAATGGATCCTTCCTGCGCTTCGAGTGGAAGCTGCGGCTGAAAAAGGGCGGCGCCGTCAGCGTGGACCTGACCTCCGGCAAGATGAAGGACGGCCGCTATATAGCCTTTGGCCGCGACCTCACCGAACAGCACCGCGCCGAGCAGGAGCTGCGCGACCGCGAGCGCCAGCTGGCGCGGGTGATCGCCGGCTCCGACCAGGGTTTTTGGGACTGGAACCTGAAAACCAACCGCTTCCAGATCAGTCCGCGCTGGGAAAGCATGCTGGGCTACGGCCCCGGCGAGATGCACATCACCGCGGATAACTGGTACGAGCATCTGCACCCCGACGACGTGGCCTTGGTCCGGGACTCCATTCAGCGCAATCTGCGCGGCGAACTGAACAGCCATGAGGTGGAAGTGCGTTGCCGGACCCGCGGCGGCGACTGGCGCTGGATCCTGTCGCGCGGGCGGGTCGTGGAGCGGAGCGAGCAGGGCGAGCCGCTGATGATGTCCGGCACCCATACCGACATCACCGAGCGCAAGGTGTTCGAGCAGACGCAGAAGGAAGCCGCCGCGGTGTTCGACAGCAGCTATGAAGGCATCCTGATGGTGAACCCGGACGGCGTGATCACCAAGGTCAACAACGCTTTCTCCCGCATCACCGGCTACAGCGCCGAAGAGGCGATAGGGCAGAAGCCAAGCCTGCTGTCTTCCGGCAAGCAGCCGATCAGCTTCTACGAGGAGCTGTGGAACTCGGTCAAAGGACACGATTTCTGGCGCGGCGAGCTGTGGAACCGCCGCAAGAACGGCGAGCTCTACGCCGAACTGCTGTCGATTTCCGTGGTGCGCGACGAGCAAGGGGAGGTGCAGCACTATATCGGCATTTTTTCCGACATCAGCCAACTCAAGCAGCACGAGGCCGAGCTGGACCGCGTCGCCCACTACGATCCGCTGACCGGCGTGCCCAACCGCCGCCTGTTGTCCGACCGGCTGCGGCAGGCCATCGTGCGCGCCAACCGCAGCGGCAAGTCCTGCGCGGTGTGCTTTTTGGATCTGGACGGCTTCAAGGCGGTCAACGACAAGTACGGCCATGCGGTGGGAGACCAGCTGCTGGTGGCGGTCAGCAACAATCTCAAGGCCATCCTGCGCGGCGACGATACGTTGGCGCGGCTGGGGGGAGACGAGTTCGTGGTGCTGCTGTCGGAGGTGGGGGGGGCGGAGGAGTGCATGCTGGTGCTGGACCGGGTGCTGGCCACCGCGTCGCGGCCGATGCCAGTGGGCGACACGGCGGTCAGCGTCACGGCCAGCATAGGCGTCAGCCTGTACCCGCAGGACAATGTCGATCCGGACACGCTGTTGCGCCACGCCGATCAGGCGATGTATCTGGCCAAGGACGCCGGCAAGAACCGCTACCAGCTGTTCGATCCGGAAAACGACCGCAAGGCGCAGGAGCACCGCCAGTTTCTCGAACTGCTGCGCCAGGCGCTGGTTCGCGACGAGTTCACGCTGTTCTACCAGCCGGTGGTGGATTTGCAGAGCGGCGAGATCATCAGCGTGGAGTCGCTGATACGCTGGCGCCACCCCAGGCGCGGGCTGCTGGCGCCGGCGGAGTTTCTGCCCCATTTGTCCGGAAACGAGCTGGAAGCCGCCTTCGGCTTGTGGGTGCTGGATGCCGCGCTCAGCCAGGTTTCGCGGTGGGCAGAGGCTGGCTTTCACATCAAGATCAGCACCAATGTCAGCACCAATTATCTGCTGCGCGCCGATTTCGGCCAGCAATTGTCGGCTGTGCTGGGGCGCTATCCCAATGTTCCGCCCTGGCATCTGGAATTGGAGATCGTGGAGAGCGGTTCAGGCGATGTCGAGCAAACCATACGGGTGCTGCAGCGCTGCCGCGAACTGGGCGTGCATTTCGCGCTGGACGATTTCGGCACCGGTCACGCGTCGTTGACCCATCTGCGCCGCCTGCCGGTGGATACGCTGAAGATAGACAATAGCTTTGTCCACGACATGATAGATAGCCAGGACGACAGGCGCATCGTCGAGGGCGTGATCGAGTTGGCCTCCATTTTCGCCCGCAAGGCAATCGCCGAAGGCGTGGAGACGATGGAGCACGCCGCTCTGCTGCGCCGGCTTGGCTGCCGTTATGCCCAGGGTTACGGCATCGCCCGGCCGATGGAGGCCGACAAGGTGGTGGACTGGTGCAGTCGATGGGAGCAGGACGAGACTTGGCAGCAACTGGCGGACGAAGCCTCCTGATCCTGTTTCCCATCGTCATCTGTTTGGCTGCCGCTGCCGCCGTTTTCTGCTAGATTGCCGTTTTCAGACACATTGGGCCCGCCGCGAGGCGGGCCTTGTCATGGGAGGCTTCTGGCATGCATGAGCGCAGCAGCGCAGGGCATCCGGTTGAAATAAGGCTCGCCGCCGGCGCGGATGCCGACGCGCTGGCGGCCCTGTATCGCCAGTTGACCGGCGACGCGCGAACGCGAGTGTTGCCGGAGCGGCTGGATGCCTTGGCGGGCGGCGAACGGGCGCAGGTGCTGGTGTGCGAGTGCGGCGGCGAGCTGGCCGGCACCGCCTGGCTCGGTTTTTGCGATGACATCATGTACGGGGAGCAGCCATTCGCCGTGCTGGAGAACCTGGTGGTCGACGCGCGCTGGCGCGGCCGCGGGCTGGGAGCGATGCCGCTGCGCGAGGCCGAGCGGCGCAGCTTGGCGCGCGATTGCTCCAAGATCATGCTGCTCAGCTCGCTTGGCCGGGAGGACGCGCATCGCTTCTTTCTGCGCGCCGGCTTCCGCGGCGACGCCAAGAGGGGATTCGTCAAGCATCGCGGCCAGATGGCGGGATGAACCCGGATTGATTGATAACAATAGCCAAGGAAACAGGATGCGTTTGCAAGAAAGAACAAGACCAGGCATCGATGGAACGGCGAACAGGGTGTCGATCAGGCTGGAGCGCCCGGATCAACCCGAAGTGCTGGCCTTGATCGACGAGCTGGACGCCTACCAGAAACCCCTGTATCCGCCGGAGTGCCATTACGGAGCGGATGTGTCGGCCTTATTGGCGCCGGAGGTGGCTTTCGCCGTGGCGAGAGGCCAAGAGGGTGCGGCGCTGGGGTGCGGCGCGGTGTGGTGCGGGCCGGAGTTCGGCGAGCTCAAGCGGGTATTCGTCAAGCCGGAATGCCGCGGCAAGGGCGCGGCGCGGGCCTTGCTGTCTTTTCTGGAGGAGAAGGCGCGCGCCAGGGGCTGCGCGGTGGCGATGTTGGAAACGGGCATCCATCAGCATGAGGCGATCGCTTTGTATCAGCGCGCCGGCTACGATTTCTGCCCGCCTTTCGGCGATTACCGGGAAGACCCGCACAGCGTGTTCATGCGCAAGCCGCTGTGAGTCACGGGGCCTTGCCCAGATGGGCTGCCAGTTGGCGCGCGCTCTGGCGGCACCATTCGTTTATCAGCGGCTTGATCAGGTCCAGCGTCATCGGCTGTTCCTTGGTCTTGTTCTTTTCGTTCTGGCGCAGGTTGACGGTGCCGGCCAGCAGGCCGCCGTCCTGGGCATCCTCCAGTTGCGCCATGCTCGCGATCTTCAGCAGGTAGGGCTCTTTGCCGGTGGCCAGGCGCGCCAGATTGAACACGGCTTTCACCGGCAGTAGGTCGATGGCGTTGACGCCCGGCCTGTCCTGGCTCACGCCGGTGACGGCCACCCGCAAC
Organism: Chromobacterium indicum; assembly: GCF_039708975.1. NCBI lineage: Bacteria > Pseudomonadati > Pseudomonadota > Betaproteobacteria > Neisseriales > Chromobacteriaceae > Chromobacterium > Chromobacterium indicum. The sequence continues at coordinate 162,883 of NZ_JAYFSJ010000009.1, read as the reverse complement.
CGGGCGACGCCCGTCGCCGGCTGCAGCGCTTCCTCAACGCCGGCGGCTTTCAGTTCCGCCTGCATCCGGTCGTGGAAATAGCCGGCAATCGCGTTTTCATCTCCCGCCTGCAGCAATTCCCAGCTGCCGTCATCCGCCTGCCGCAGGAACAGCAAGGGTTCCAGCAACACCGAATGGTAAGCCTTCAGATCCACGCCGGGTTTTTGGTACACGCGCTGGCCGGGCACCATCTTGCCGGGCTGGAAAGCATCCAGCGGCACGGTGAACAGGTTGTCGGCGTTGTCGGCCCAGGCGGGCAGACTCAGTCCAAGGACGCAGAATAGAGTTAGTGCGGACAGTCTCATCATCGTTTCCTCTGTTTTGGCTTCAGTACGGTGACATGCCGCAGACAGGATAGTTCGAAGCGGCGAGCTTGTCGCGCGGGAACAGCCAGGGCCGCTCAGAGCCGCTAACAAAACCTCGCAGAGAACCTGAGCCAAGGCGCGCCGACGCAGGCAGTACCAGTCGTACGACAAGGAGCCGCAACGCAGGATCAGGAGTTTTGTTAGCGGGTCCTAACGGGCGAAGTAGGCGTACAGCGCCAGCATCAGGATGCAGGCCGCCACCATCAGATTGAGCAGGAGTTCCTCCTGCAGCGGTTCGAAATGCAGTTTGTCATGTGCGCTCAGGCGGGAGCCGTTGAGCTTGCGCAGCCAGTATTGCAGCAGATTGCGGGGACTGGGGCTGCCCGCGTCGGCATTACCGGGTTTCATGATCGAACGCCTTTTTGTTTGAGAGTGAACTTTGCCGCATTTTACGCCGCTTTTATATGCGGGCAACATCTTTTGATGAATATTTTTCTTTCGTAAATGAATATTCAAATAGAAATAATGCCTTCGGAATTGATTGGTTAGGAGAGGCGGCATCGTGGAGGACGGCGGCTGGGCTACACTGACGAAAGTGGCCCGAGCGGAGGCCCGGAGCGCGCGGATGCGTTGCCGGACCGCCGTCGCGCAGGCTGGGAGAGACGATGAAACTGCGGCTTGTTTGGCTGGTTTTGGCCGTCGCTGCCGCAACTGCGGCCGCGGAGCCTGTGTTGTTCCATTCCTACACGCTCGCGGTGGAGCCGTGGGGCGTGGCCGACAGCGACCGGGGCGTCGGCCCGGATTTCGTCCGTTTCCTGGCGGCGCAGACCGGCGTGCCGATCAAGGCCGAGGTCAGGCCCTATCTGCGGGTGATAGACGGCATGCGCAGCGGAACCAACGCGATCAATCTGGGCATCCCCACCGAGGAGAGGGAGCGTTACGGCATCCCCATCTGCGAGGTGGCGACGCTCAAGGTATCGCTGGTCTACTTGAAGGAGCCGGGGCGCGCGCATCCATCGGCGCGCAGCTTCGCCGGCCTTGCCGTCGGAGAGTTGAGAGGCAGCCACACGCTGGATGCCTTCGATCGCGCGGTGCCGCATGCCAGAGTGCTGCTGGGCGATATGGATCAAGGCGCGAAGATGCTGGCGGCTGGCAGGCTGGACGCCACCGTTTGCGTGCGGCCCGGCTGCGGCAATGTGCTGGATGAGGCCGGCCTGGCCGGAAAGGCTTTGGGAGAATGGCAGTTGGACGTGCAGCCGCTGAGGATTTACGTCTCTAAGTCCAGCGCACTGGCGCGCGACGCGGATGCGATGGGCAGGTTGAAGCAGGCTTGCGAATCATTGGAAGGCCATCAGGAGATGCGCCGCCTGCTGGCCCCCTATCATTAGACGCGGCGGGGGCGGGCAAGCCGTCCCCGCCGGGCGTCCATTTCAGACCGACATCGACATCAACAGGCTGCTGATGTCGTTGCTGCCGGCATTCGCCTGGTACAGGCTCAGGGCTGCTTGCAACTGCTGGACGTTGTTGGCCGCGCTGGCGGAGCCGGTGGTGGCCAAGGATTGGGATTGGCTGCCGTTGGCGGCGTTCAGCAGGCTTTGCAGGCCGCTGTCGTTTTGTTGCTCGCCGCCGCCATGATGGTGGTGATGGCGGTGCTGGCCGCTGGCTTGCTGGGTGCCATCAGCTTGCAGGCCCTGCTGCAGTTGCTGGAAATCCTGCTGCGCCTGGCTCAGATTGCCGGACTGCAGGTCCTGGCCCAGCGTGTTCAGCAAGGAGGAAATGGAACTCCCGGCGCTGCTTGCGCCGTTGCTGGTTTGGCTGCTGTTCACCGCGGCGAACGGATCGGTCGAGCTGGAGCTGGAGGGGGAGGACGCCGCGCTGATGGCGTTGTTCAGCGCGGAACTGAAGTCGCCGCCGCTGTTGCCGCCATTGCTGTTGTTCGAGCCGTTCAACTGCTGCAGAGCGGCCAGAGCCTGCTGCGCGCCGGCGATGTCGCCCTGCTGGACCGACTGGGTCAGATTGCTGAAGTCTTGCCGGCGTTGCTGGTGCAGCGACTGCAGCTGTTGCCAATAGGCGTTCGAGGTATTGGTACTGCTGACGGACATGATGCTTCTCCTTGAGAACGATGTTGCCGGGCAGCGCTTCACGGATCCGCTGCTGTCCTTGGCGGCAGCCGGTCGGAGCGTGGACTCCCGTCCGGCCGGCAATTGTTGCCGCCTTGCCGTTCAATGTTTGCCGTTGTCGTCGCGGAAATCGCTGTTTTTCTGATTTTCCAATCGAAAACAATGGTTTGGCGTGGGTTGATTCAGCAATAGGCGTGCCAGATTGCCGTCATCGAGCGGGGGAGATGTTTACAGATGTTGCGGCATCGGCGCCGCTGGAAAAACTCGCGGAGGATCTGAGCGCCGCCGTATCGATTCGGTTCTGGCTTGGTCGGCGGTTCTCAGCCGAAGCCGCGCTTGCGCAGGGCCTGGTACAGCATCGCGGCGCTCAGCGCGTCGTTGAGTGCGTCGTGGCGGGGCAAGGCCGGCACGCCCAGCTCACGGTGCAGCGCGTCCAGGCTGAGGTCGATGTGGGAGTCCGGATGCTGGCGGAAGCGGTAGTCGTAATAGCGGGCGGATAGTTCGATCTGCCGCTGCGGCAGGCCTATGCCCAGCAGGGGCTTCACGTACTTGTTCAGCACGGCGACGTCGTATTCCAGGTAGTAACCCAGCAGCGGCCGTCCGCCGGTGAAGGCCAACAGCCGCAGGATAGCCTCGCGCGGAGGCAGGGCGTCGGCCAGGTCGCGGCGGCGCAGGCCGTGCACGGCGATATTGCCGGCGCTGGGAATATTTTCCGGTTTGACCAGCAGGTACAGCGCCTCGCTGTGCAGAATGCGGTTGCCGCGCAGCTTGACCGCGCCTATCGACAGCAGCTCGGCCTCGGCCGCGTTCAAACTGGTAGTCTCGCAGTCCAGGCTGACCATCTCGTCCGCAGGCTCGTCGAACAGCCCGCTCCAGGCCGGATCGCGCAGCCGCGCGCGTTGCCAGCGCCGCCGTAGCCGCTCCAGCATCAGAAACTCCCCAGCCGGTAATGATGGCGCAGCTGGGTCTTGAAGCGCTTCGCCACCGCCAGCGCGTCCTTGAGCAGATCGCGCTCCAGCGTGGACAGGGCCTCCGGCTCGATCAGATTGTCTGGGGCCTCGCCGGCGTCCAGCCGCCGCAGGCCGCGTTCAAGCCGCAGCTGGGACAGGAAGGCCAGCGCCTCCAGGATGTCGTCGGCGAGCCCGGCCTCCAGCTTGCCCGCCGCCGCAAGCAAGCTGGCGCGCTCCGCGCTGGAGGCGGCGTCGACGCCGTTTTCCAGCGCCAGCGCGCGCAGGCCGTGGACCAGCGGGAAGATGCCGCCCTTTTTCAGGTCCAGCAACTCGCGGCCGCCGCTTTCCTGCGTGCGCAGCCGCGAGAAAGGCCCGAGCGGGGTGTCGAATTGGTCGATGGTGCGGGCGAAGCGGGAAAAGAAACCGGCGTCGTCCTGCAGCCGCGCGCGCAGGTAGCCGCGGCAATCCGCCAGCAAAGCCTCGTTGCCGCATACGGATTCGGCGTCGCAGAAAATGGCCAATTGCAGCATGCTTTCGCCGTCGGGGCGGGTCAGCCAATGGTGGATGCGGTCGCGCATGTCGCTGAGGGACAGGCGCCAATGCGGATTGCAGACCATCACGCCGCCGGGACAGGGCGGGTAGCCGAAGCGGGCGAGCGCGGCGGAGAACGCCTCGCAGCAGGCGGCGGCTTCCGGGAAGTCTTCTCCATTCGGCAGCAGCAGCGCGTTGTCCTGGTCGGTCTTCAGTATCTGCTCGCCGCGGCCTTCCGACCCCATCACCAGCAGGCAGCTGCTTTCCGCCAGCCTCGCCGGGGCGATCATGCGCCAGGCGCGGGCGAACAGCCGGGCGTTCAGCGCCTGCACCAGCCGGCCCAGCTGGGGAGGGCGCACGCCATGGCCGGACAGGATGCGGATCAGCCGGTCGATCTGTCCGGCGATGTCGGCCAGCTCGTCCAGATCGGCGGCGCGGTCCAGCCGCTGGGCGATCAGGTGGGAATGATTGGAGAAATAGGACAGCACGTCCACTTGGGCCAGGATACCGACCGCCTGGCCGTTTTCGGTCACCACCAGCCGGCGCAGATTGCGTTGCGTCATCAGCAGCAGGGCGTTGAACAGGAAGTCGTCCCTGTCTATGCACAACAGCTGGTAACTGCTGTGGCGGCCCACCGGCTCGCCGCTGTCCACGCCTTCCAAAATGACGTCGCGGCAGTCGGTGGTGGTGAAGATGCCCAGCCTTTCGCCGTCGCGGACCAGCACCGACTTGCTGCGCTGTTCCTTCATCGCGCGCGCGGCGTCGCGGATGCTGGCGGCGGCGTCGATGAAAACCGGCTGGCGGCAGCCGGCGTCGCGCACGGTGGCGGACAGCAGGGTCTGAAATTCGCGGCTGCCGGCGCTCTGGGCGAGCAGGCCCATTTTTTCCGCGACGCTGGCGTAGAAGTAGGCGCCGAAGCGCGGGTTGCTGTCGGTCAGAGCCAGCACCGCGTCGCGGGGCAGGGCCAGCAGCAGCGTTTCCTCCTCGGCGACGAAGCGGTTGGCCGCGCGGCCGGCCACCAGCGAGCGGGCGTCGAAGACGTCGTGGATGCGATAGCGGCCCAGCGTTTCGTCGCCGGCAAGCTCGGCCGCCAAGCCCTTGATCACCATGTACAGCGCGTCCATCGGCTGATCCGGGCCGACGATCTGGGCGTCGTCGGGAAAGTAGACGATGTCGGCGCGGGCTTCCAGCGCGTCGCGTTCCGCGGGCGCGAGGGTGTCGAACGGCGGGTGATTGAGATCGAAGCGGCTCATGGCGTGTCCATGCTGCGGGCGGTCTCCCTCAGCATAACGCCTATCGCCGCTCCGGTGTCAGCCGGCCTGTTTGTGGATCAGCCGCGGCTCGCCGTCGCGAAACAGGATCAGCTCGCCGGGCGACAGCGGGGTCCAGCGCTCGTTGTCGGTCAGCGGCTGGGTGGCGATCATCGCCACCTGATCGCGCGGGGTGGTGACAGAGGCGAAATCCACGCTGACGTCGTCGTCTACCAGGTGGGCGGTGTTGAACGGCGCGCGGCGGATGATGTAATGCAGATGGGTGGAGCAGTGGACGAACAACGATTGGCCATTGCTCAGCATGAAGTTGAACACGCCGTTGGCGCTGATTTCCGCGGCCAGCCTCGCCACTTCCTCGAACAGCGCGTCCTCCTCCGGCGGCTCCGACCATTTGACGCGCAGCTTTTCCATCAGATGGCAGAACGCGCGCTCGGAATCGGTGGTGCCCACCGGGCGGTAGTGCTCGCCGGCTTCGGGATGAAAGCTTTCCAGATTGCCGTTATGAGCGAAGATCCAGTACTGGCCCCACATCTCGCGCATGAAGGGATGGGTGTTGGCCAGGTTGATCTCGCCCTGAGTGGCTTTGCGGATGTGGGCGATGACGTTTTCGGACTTGATCGGGTAGCGGCGCACCAGATCGGCCACCGGCGACTCCACCGACGGTTTGTCGTCGAGGAAGACACGGCAGCCCTTGTTTTCGAAGAAGGCGATGCCCCAGCCGTCGGCATGGTGGTCGGTGAGGCCTCCGCGGCGGTGGAAGCCTTCGAAGGAAAACAGGATATCGGTCGGGGTATTGCAATTCATGCCCAGCAGCTGGCACATCGGCTTGATTCCACTTCTTGAAACGGTTTGCGCGGCTCCGGCCTGGCTGCCGGGATGGTCTTGTAGCTGAGCTTAGGCGATCTTGCGGCCGCAGGCAATCGCCCTGCGACAGCCGATAGCAAAAGTTATGCAGGCATGACTGATCGATATAAGCGTCGAATTCGAGGGGCGCTGCGGAGTTCTGCGTCAGGAACGCAGGGCATGGCTTGCAATGCCTGGTAGCGGATCGCCTTTCAAGCGGTGCGCCCGGCCAGCGCCGAAGGGATGTCCCATGGCGGCAGCGGCCCGCCCAGCCGGTCCACCAGGAAGTCCAGCAGGCTGCGCAGCGCCAGCGGCAGCAGCCGCCGCGATGGATAGAGCGCGTGTATGCCGAGGACGGTCGGCTGCCATTCCGGCAGCAGCGCCACCAGCTCGCCGCGGCTGACATGGTGTGCGGCCAGGTAGCTGGGCTGCATCGCGACGCCGGCGCCGGCCACCGCCGCGCTCAATAGCGCGCTGGCCTCGTTGCCGCTGATATTGCCGGCTACCCGCACCTTGCGTTCCTCGCCGCCGCGGCTCAACTTCCACTCGCTGCGGCCGAAGTTGCTGTAACTGAGGCAGCGATGCCGCTCCAGGTCTTCCGGACTCTGAGGCGCGCCGTTCCGGGCCAGGTAGGACGGCGCGGCCACCAGCAAGGAGCGGCAGTCGCACAGTCGCCTTCCCACCAGGCCCGGATCCGGTTCGTTGGTAATGCGGATGGCGAGGTCTATTCTTTCTTCAATCAGGTTGACGGCGCGATCGCCCAGCTGCAGGTCCACCCGCAGCTGGGGATGGCGCTCGCCGAACTCCGCCACCGCGCCGCCCAGCACCGCCAGTCCGAACGAGGTGCTGGCCGCCACGCGGAGCAGGCCGCGCACCTGGCCGTCGCGCTGGCCGGCATCCGCGCGCACTTCGTCGGCGAGCTCCAACATCTGCCGGCAGCGGGCGAGGCAGGCTAGGCCGGCGTCGGTGAGGGTGACTTTGCGGGTGGAGCGCTGCAGCAGGCGGACGCCCAGCCATTGCTCCAGCTCCTCGACATAGCGGGTGACCATCGGACGGGACATGTCCAGCTTGTCGCCGGCGGCGGTGAAGCTGCCCAGTTGGGCGACTTCGGCGAACACTTGCATGGCGGTGAGGCGGTCCATTTATTTGCACGATTTAAGAAACAATAATGTGCAGTTTAGCCGATTTATTGGATCGTTTCTTGCGCTTATAGTGTGCAACATCACTGAAACGCAGTTCAACCCGCCGGCGGGCGCCGGCATTAGACCAAGGAGTCACCTTATGATCCGCCAAACCCTGATCGCCGCCGCTCTGACCGCCGCCGGTTTCGCCCATGCGGGCGACCTGAAACTGTCGGTGTACAACGCCGATGGCAACAGCTTCAATGTTTCTTCCGTGCTGGTCACCGGCGACAAGGATGCCGTGCTGATCGACACCGGCTTCACCCGCGCCGATGCCTACCGCATCGCCGCCAAGGTGCTGGACAGCGGCAAGAACCTGAAGACCATCTACGTGAGCCAGGCCGATCCGGACTACTATTTCGGCGCCTCCGTGCTGAAGCAGATCTTCCCCAAGGCCGAGCTGGTGGCGGCGCCGGAAGTGCTGGCCCACATCAAGGGCAATGTGAAGGGCAAGGTAGCGTTCTGGGGGCCGAAGATGGGCGCCAACGCGCCGCAGGCCAAGCCGCTGCTGCCGACCGCGCTGAAGACTGACAAGATCATGCTGGAAGGCAAGGCGCTGGAACTGCGCGACACCAAGGGCGTGATGGCGCACCGCGGCTATATGTGGATTCCGTCCATCCGCGCCATCGTCGGCAACGTGGGCATCTACTCCGGCATGCACGTCTGGACCGCCGACACCCAGAATGACGCCGAACGCAAGGGCTGGTACAAGCAGCTGGACGACATGGAAGCGCTGAAGCCGGAAGTGGTGGTGCCGGGCCACATGATCGCCGGCGACAAGATGGACGTGTCCGCCATCCGCTACACCCGCGACTACCTGAAGGCCTTTGAAGCCAAGAATGCCGAAACCCGCAACAGCGGCGAGCTGATCGAGGCGATGAAGCAGGCCTACCCGAAGGCGGCTGAAGTCTCCACGCTGGAGCTGGGCGCAAAGGTGCGCAAGGGCGAGATGAAGTGGTAACCAGCATGAAACTGCATTACTTCTACGACCCGCTGTGCGGCTGGTGCTACGGCGCCTCCCCGCTGCTGCAGGCGGCGGCCGGGCTGCCCGGCGTCAGCGTGGAAATGCACGCCGGCGGCATGATAGACGAGGAAGAGGGCCGCGCGATCACCCCTGACTGGCGCGCCTACGTGATGCCGCACGACAAGCGCATTGCCCAGATGAGCGGGCAGCCTTTCGGCGACGCCTACTACGATGGCCTGCTGAACGACATCGGCGCGCCGCTGGCGTCCAACCCGCCGATCGCCGCGGTGCTGGCCGCCCCCAGGCTGGGCATCGCGCCGCTGGCGATGCTGGCCCGCATCCAGCGCGCCCATTACCAGGAAGGCCGGCGCATCGCCGAGTTCTCGGTGTTGAGCGAATTGGCGGTCGAACTGGGCACGGACGCGGAATCCTTCCAGGCGGCCTGGCAGTCCGCTCGAGAAGAGGCCGAAACGCACATCGACGACACCCGCCGCCAGATGGGCCGTTTGGGCTTGCGAGGCTTCCCGTCGGTGGTGCTGGAACAGGATGGCAAGCTGGAGCGGCTGGAGCTGTCCGGCTGGCTGGGCAAGCCGGCCGAACTGGCCGCCGCGCTGGCGGAGAAACTGCCCAAGCCGGCAGCGGCCGGCGACGACGCGCTGTTCTGCACGCCGGACAGCTGCCGCTGATTTGCTTTGCGGCCAGACCGCCGTTCCCTTGGGAGCGGCGGTTTTTTCATGCGCGCGCCCATGCCGGCGGCGTCGTTCAAGCTAGCATCCAGGCTGGTTAAGGACGAGGCGCGAGATCGGCGGCGATGGCCCGCAGCGTCTTTTGCGCCATCGCGCGCCTGCTTTCTCCCGGCGCGGCGCTTACTGGCAGATCCGGCGCGATGCCGGCGACTTCGTCGCTGCCGTCGGCGCGCAGCCTGACGCAATCGGGAATGCGAAAACGCAGGCCGGAGTGCGGCAGAACCAGGGGCTGAATTTTGCTCATGAAGCCGCAGCCGTCGCCGCCGGTGCGCTGCCCCACTGTTTTGGCCAATCGGTTGTCCCGGCTGACGGCGGCGAACATCTCGGCGGCGGAATAGGTCTGGCCATTGGTCAGCAGATAGACCGGCCCTTGCCAGGCGCCCTGGCTGCCGAAGGACTGCGCGGGCCAGAACAGCGCTTCGGACACGATTTTCGAATAACGGCCCGGTTCCAGATGGTCCACCGCGCCGGATGCGTAGCCAACCTGGACCAAGCGGCTGCGCGCCGCGCCGGGATCGAAGGCGCGCTGCTCGCGCCAGACCCAGCTCATGTCGACGGGAGGCGTTTGCCGCCATTGCGATGCCTGGGCGCGGAACGCATCGAGGAACGGTTGCAGGGCGGCTTTATCTTCCGCCGTGGCTTCCGGCGGCAGGCCCGCGCTCAAGTTCTCTATCCATTCCCGCAGATAAGCCTCTCCCTGCGGCGAGCGCGCCAGCCATAACGGCGCGGAGCGGACCGGGCCGCTGCCCAGCAGGCGGGACATCGCGTCGCCGCTGTCGTTGCCTCCGGGGTTGTCGCCGATGTCGACGATCAACGCGCGGGCGCCGGCCGCGCGCAGCTTGCGCAGGCGCTGGGCGGTTTCGCGGTACCAGGCGCGCATGATATCGGTGAAAAGCTTGTCCGGATCGAAGCGGCCGCCGCGTTCAAGCATCGCTTGCCACGCTTGTTGGCACAGCTGGGGATAGTTGCGGGGGGTGAAGGACGGAATGCGCAGCAGCGCGAGTTTGCCGGCCGCTCCCAGATCGGCGATGCCGCTTCTCATCGGCAGGACAAGGCCATCAGCGGTCAGCCGCACGCCGGGCAGGGTTTCAAAAGGAAGCGAGAAGGCGCCGCCATTGCCATTGACATAGCCCAGCGAGGCGCAGCCGTCGAGAGAGTTGTCATGCGATAGATCGCGTTTAGGCGGCTCCGAACTGGAAGCAGAGGATTCGACCGCAGCGTTGAGCGGAGAGAAATGGCCATCGCGAAAGCCGTTTTGGAAATCCAGGATCGCCTGCCTGGCTTCCGCGTCGCTGCGGGCACGGGCCAAGGCGGCCTGTGCTTGCCGGTCCAGGTCGGGGAGGTTGACGCCGCTGTCGGGCGAGGCCATCCAGGCCAGGTGGGAGTAGCGTTTTTCCAGTTCCCGCTTCAGCAGCCGGTAATCCTGCATCCAGGCTTGGCGGTCGAACGCCGCGTCCGTGGCTGCTGTGGATGCGAAGCAGGATGGAACACTTAGAAGCAGGGCTGCGGCGAGTTTGACGACTGAGTAGGGCGGCATGGAGAGGCGGCGAGCAGAGCAAAACAGCCATCGTACGCTGGGTGTCTTGCAATGCCAATGTCGTTTATTTGTTTTTATAGTCCGCTCTAATGGGTGGCCTGACTGTCATTGATATTTATTTGGAATTTATGGCTTGAAAGATGTTGCCTCCGACATATCATGAAATACCAATCTGATACCAATTAATCGCAATGAGGAGAGGGTCGATGCGCAGAACGACAGGCGGGGCAATCGCAATCGCAATGGCGTTGTCGCTGGTTCTTGGCCAGCAGGTGTGGGCTGCCTGCCCTGATTGGGCCGAGGGCATCAGCTACAAGGCGGGCGACGTGGTCGCCTACCAAAGCGCCAATTACACCGCGCTGACCGCGCATACCGCCTATCCGGGCGCCAACTGGAATCCCGCCGCGACGCCGACGTTGTGGAAGGCGGGTGGCAGCTGCTCCGGCGGCGATCCCACCCCGCCGATCCCGCCCAGTCCTCCGACGCCGCCCAGTCCGCCGCCGGGCACGCCGGCGCCGTTCGCCAAGCACGCGCTGGTCGGCTATTGGCACAACTTCGCCAATCCGAGCGGACCTGCTTTCCCTCTGTCCCAGGTCAGCGCGGATTGGGACGTGATCGTGGTGGCTTTCGCCGATGACGCCGGCAACGGCAATGTCAGCTTCACGCTGGATCCTACGGCCGGCAGCGCGGCGCAGTTCGTCCAGGATGTTCGCGCGCAGCAGGCCAAGGGCAAGAAGGTGGTGTTGTCGCTGGGCGGCCAGAACGGCTCGGTGACGCTGAACAATGCCGCGCAGGCGCAGAATTTCGTCAACAGCCTGGCCGCCATCATCGGCCAGTACGGTTTTGACGGCATCGACTTGGATCTGGAAAGCGGCGTGTCGGTGGGCGCGCCGATCATCAGCAATCTGGTCAGCGCGGTGAAGCAGTTGAAGGCCAAGATCGGACCAAGTTTCTATCTGTCGATGGCGCCCGAGCATCCGTATGTGCAGGGAGGCTATGTCGCTTACGGCGGCAATTGGGGCGCCTACTTGCCCATCATCGACGGGCTGCGCGACGATCTCTCGGTGATCCATGTCCAGTATTACAACAACGGCGGGCTGTACACGCCGTATTCCACCGGCGCGCTGCCGGAGGGCTCGGTGGACATGCTGGTCGGCGGCAGCAAAATGCTGATCGAGGGTTTCCCGCTCGGCAACGGCGCGTCTGGCAGCTTCAAGGGCCTGCGGCCGGACCAGGTGGCCTTCGGCGTGCCGTCGGGGCGCAGTTCGGCCAATTCCGGTTTCGTCACGCCGGACACGGTGGCCAAGGCATTGAGCTGCCTGACCGCGCTGCAGGGCTGCGGCGGGGTGCTGCCGGCGCAGGCCTATCCGACATTCCGCGGCGCGATGACCTGGTCGATCAACTGGGACCGCCATGACGGCTACAACTTCTCCAAGCCGGTGGCGGCCAGCTTGCGCCAGTTGCCTGCCGCGGCAGCGAGCAAGAAAAAAGCCGTCCGCGTGACGCGGACGGCTTGGTAGGGCGTGGCCGGATGGCCGTCGCTTAGGCGGCGGTCATCTGGTAGCCGCTGATCTGCGCGCCGGATACCAGCATGTTCAGATACTCGTGCATCGCCTGGTTGAAGGCCATGTCGGTCAGGTAGTGCTGCAGGCGTTCCTTGACTTCATCGAAGCCGATCTTGCCGCCGTCGGCGCGCTCGTTCACCTGGATGATATGGTAGCCGAACTGGGTTTCCACCAGGTGCGGAGTGATCTGGCCGGCTTCAGTGCTGAATACCGCTTGTTCGAACTCCGGCACCATCTGGCCGCGGCCGAATTGGCCGAGGCTGCCGCCTTGCTTGCCGGACGGGCAGGTGGAGTGCTCCTGCGCCAGCGCGGCGAAGCGCGACGGGCTGGCTTGCACTTCCGCCAGGATGCCTTCGGCCTTGGCCTTGATCAGGCTGGCTTCCAGGCCTTCGCCCTTGGGCAGCAGGATGTGGCTGGCGACGGCGCTTTCGCCGGCAGAGAAGCGCTCCGGATAGCGCTCGTAGAATTCGCGGCAGCTGGCTTCGTCGATCGGCTGCACTTCCAGTTTCTGGTCCAGCAGCGCCTGGATGGCTTGCTGCTCGTCGGCGACGTCCAGGCCTTCGCTCTTGGCCTGCTGCACCAGCAGGGTGTGCAGGACCAGTTGCTGGATCGCGGTATCGCGCGGGCTGGGGGTGTCCGCGTAGTGTTCCAGTTGCGAGGCGATCATGTCTTCGCTGATTTCGACGCCATTGACGATGATGGTCATGTGAGTTTCCTGTGAGGGAGCGGCCATGTCATGGCGTTTCCGTATGGGGCTGCCGGCGGCAGCCGTGACAAGGGCAGGGCGCGCCTGCTTCGGTTGAGCGCGAAGTTAAGCGCGGCGGGGGGCGCTGTCAAGCAAAACGGGGACGGCATGCCGTCCCCGTAACGCGCGTTGCGCGGGCTTACTGCTGGATCTGGGCCTTGGCTTTCAGATCGGCGACGTACTTCTCGATGCGGCCGCCCATCACGCGCTGGGTCAGCTGCGGACGGATTTCCTCGAGCTGCGGCACGTTGCGCTGGGTGCGCACGTCGTCCAGCTTGATCACGTGCCAGCCGTACTCGGTCTTCACCGGCTTGGCGGTCACTTCGCCCTTGGCGAGTTTGCTCATCGCCTCGGAGAACGGCGCGACGAAGGTGCCGGCTTCCTGCCAGCCCAGATCGCCGCCATTGGCCTTGCTGCCCGGGTCCTGCGACTTTTCCTTGGCCAGCTTGTCGAAGGACTTGCCCTTCTTCAGCGCGTCGATGACGGACTTGGCTTCCGCCTCGGTCTTCACCAGGATGTGGCGGGCGTGGAATTGCTTGGTTTCCGGAACCGAAGCCACCAGTTTGTCGTATTCGGCCTTCAGGTCGGCGTCGCTGACCGGGTTGGCTTTCTCGTAGTCCTTGATCAGGCGATTGGCCAGCGCCATCGATTGCATGTTCTGCAGTTCGGCGGTGAATTCCGGCGACTTGTCCAGACCCTTCTTCACGGCTTCTTGGCGCAGCACTTCGGCGGTCACCAACTGGTCCTTGATCTGGTCGCGGGCTTGCGGGTTCACGCTCTGACCCTGGGCTTCCATCATCTTGGCCACGGCGTCGACGCGGGCGTCGGAGATTTGCTGGCCATTGACAGTCGGGCCGGCCACGGCGATGGCGCTGCCGGCGAACGCGGCTACCAGGGCGGTTTGCAGCAAGATTTTACGCATTTTGTTCTATTCCCGGATGAGGTGGATTTACTGAATCTTGCTCTTGGCGCGCAGATCTTCCACGGCCTTGGCAATGGCTTCTTCCTGCAATTGGCGGGCGATCTGCGGCTTGACGGCGTCCAGCGGCGGAATCTGGGCGTTGCGGACGTCCGTTACCTTGAATACGTGCCAGCCCAGTTGCGACTGGTAGGGCGCGCCGCTGACCTGGCCCTTGGGGATGGCTTTCAGCGCTTCGGCCAGCTTGGGCTCCATGCGGGACAGATTGCCCCAGTTCATGTCGCCGCCGCTTTGCTTGGCGTTGGGATCGATGGAGCGGGTCTTGACCAGCTCTTCGAATTTGGCGCCCTTCTTCAACTGGGCGATGGCCTTCTGCGCGTCGGCTTTGCTGCCGAGCGTGATCTGATAGGCGTGGACTTCCTTGCTGCCGGAAACCTGGGCCGCCATCTCGTCATAGCGGGCCTTGATCTGGGCATCGCCGATGTTGGCTTTTTCGGCGATGTCGGCGAACAGCGAATCGCGCAGCAATTCCGCGCGCGCCTCGTCCATGCGCTTGACGAAGGCCGGCTGCTTGTCCAGGCCGCGACGGGTGGCTTCCTGGAGGATCAGTTGGCGGCTGACCAGCGAATTCTTCAACTGCTCGCGCAGTTCGGGGCTGTCCTGCACCTTGCCGCCATTGCTTTGCACGACATTGGCGACCGCGGCGTCCAGTTCGGACTTGTCGATGGAAACGCCATTGACCACGGCGATCGACTCCGCGGCGACCGGCAGGCTGATCGAGGCTGCCAGCGTCAAGGCGGCGATACGGGAGAGTTTCATATTGTCCCTTTGGTAGAAATTCAGAGTTCTTCTGGTGTCAGGGCGCGGATGGCCAGCGCGTGAACGCGGCCGGCCATCAGTTCGCCCAGGGTCTGGTAGATCAACCGGTGCCGCGCCACGCGGTTGAGGCCGGCGAAGCGCGCGCTGACGATGGTCAGCGTGTAGTGGCCGCCGCCGCTCTTGGCGCCGGCATGGCCGGCATGCAGGGCGCTGTCGTCCTGGATGTCCAGATGCTCGGGCTCCAGGGCCCGCAACGCGGTTTCCAGCAGTTCCACGGTGCCGCTCATGCGGGGAATACCTGCACGAAGGGCTGGACGTCCACGCTGGCGTAAACGCCGCCGCCCTGGTATGGATCGGCCGCGGCCCAGGCGCGCGCTTCTTCCAGCGACGCGAACTCGGCCACCACCAGGCTGCCGCAGTAGCCGGCGGGGCCGGGATCGGCGCTGTCGATGGCGGGCAGCGGGCCGGACAGTTTCATCCGGCCCTGGTCCTGCAGCGCGGCCAGCCGCGCGCGGTGTTCGGCGCGCAGCGCGATGCGGCGCTCGAGGCTGCCGGGATGGTCGCGCGCGATGATGGCGTACAGCATTATTTCTTTTCCTCGATGTACTTGGCCAGGAACAGGCTTTGGGCGATCACGAACAGCAGCATCAACCCCATGCCGCCGAACAGCTTGAAGTTGACCCAGACGTCTTCGCTGAAGTGATAGGCGACGAACAGGTTCAGCGCGCCCATGAAGGCGAAGAAGCCGCCCCAGGCCCAGGTGAGCTTGCGCCACACCGGATCGGGCATCTCGATCTGCTTGCCCATCATCAGGCGAAGGCCGTTCTTGCCGGCGAATTCGCTGATCAGCAGGCCGGCGCCCATCACCCAGTACAGCACGGTGGGCTTCCACATGATGAAGTGCTTGTCGTGCAGCAGCAGCGTGGCGCCGCCCAGGATCACGATCAGCCCGAGGCTGATCCATTGCATGGTGTCCACCTTGCGGTGCTTGAACCAGGCCCATGCCACCATCGCCACCGTGGCGGCGATGGCCACGCCGGTGGCGAGGAACATGTCGCGGGTCAGCCAGTAGGCGCCGAAGAACAGCAGGACGGGAAGGAGATCGGTAAAAAATTTCATGCGGGTGATTATGGGGGCTGGCGCGGCCAGATTCAAGCCGCGCCGGGCCTCTCAGAGGGATTAACGATTAGTTTGTTTGACGACGCTGAGCGCGCTCGCCACCAGTCCGCCGACGTCGGCGACGTTGCTCGGCATGATGATGGTATTGTTTTCCTTGGCCAATTTGCCGAAGGCGTCGATGTATTGCTCGGCCACTTTCAGGTTGACGGCCTCGATGCCGCCCTCGGTGCGGACGGCCCCGGCGATGCGGTTGATCGCGTCGGCAGTTGCGTCGGCCACCAGCCGAATGGCTTCGGCCTCGCCCATCGCCTGGTTGATCGCCGCCTGCTTGTTGCCTTCGGAGTTGTTGATGGTGGCCTGCATCTCGCCCTGGGATTTCTGGATCGCCGCTTCGCGCGCGCCGGTGGCCAGGTTGATCTGCTCCACCTTCACGCCCTCGGACTGGGCGATGCGGGCGCGCTTTTCCCGCTCTGCTGTGATCTGGGCCTGCATCGCGTGCAGGATGTCCTGCGGCGGCACCAGGTCCTTGATCTCGTAGCGCAGCACCTTGACGCCCCAGTTGATCGCAGCCTCGTCCAGCGAGGCCACGACGGTGCGGTTGATGTCGTCTCGCTCCTCGAAGGTTTTGTCCAGCTCCAGCTTGCCGATCACCGAGCGCAGCGTGGTCTGCGACAGCTGGGTGATGGCGACGATGAAGTTGCTGGTGCCGTACGAGGCCAGCTTGGCGTCGGTGACCTGGAAGTACAGGATGCCGTCCACCTTGAGCTGGGTGTTGTCGCGGGTGATGCAGATCTGGCTGGGCACATCCAGAGGGATTTCCTTCAGGCTGTGCTTGTAGGCGATGCGGTCGATGAAGGGCGTGATGATGTTCAGGCCCGGAGTCAGGGTGGCGTGGTAGCGGCCCAGGCGCTCGACGATGTAGGCGTGCTGCTGCGGCACCACCGCCAGCGATTTGAAAATGAAGATGACGACGGCCACGAACAGGATCAGGACGATTTCCATGGATTTTCTCTTTATTGCGGTTGTTGTGACGAGATCTTGAACTGATTGCCTTCGCGGCCGGAGATGTAACCGGTGCCGCCGGCGCTAAGCCCGCTGTCCAGCAATACGGCGTCCCATTCGGCGCCGCGGTAGTGGATGCGGGCGTGGCCCGGGGTGGTCAGCGCGCGGATTTCCACCTGCTGGCCCCAGTCGGGGTCGTCCTGGGGCGGGGGCGGAGGCATCAAGCTGCGCCTGCGGCGATAGATTAGCAGCAGGCCGACGGCGCCGCTGACGCTGGCGATCAGCCATTGCCACGGTTCCGGCGCGCCCAGCCAGGCGGCGAGGCCGCCGCAGGCCAGGGCCAGCGCCACCATCAACAGATAGAAGGTGCCCGACACGAATTCGGCGATCAGCGCGACCAGCGCGCAGCCGAACCAGAAGGTGAGTTGCGACATGAAATCCTCAGGGGGCGATCATCACGGTTATTGTCCGGCCATTTCTTGCGAATGACAACGGGGTCGCCGGCGGGGCCGGCGGCGCGGACAAAGCTCAGACGTGGTCGCGATCCGGCAGGAAATGGGACAGGTGGATGGCGTCCTCGCTGTCTAGCCAGCATTTCCTGACATAAAGCCAAAGGCCGGCGACGATCAGCGGTACAAGCAGGAGCAGGGCGGTCATGGCCGTTCCCTCCGGATGGGTTCCCGCTTTCAGTTTAGACCGCGAATGCGTTGCCGGCGGTGCCGAATGGCGACCTCCGGGTTTACAATGCCCGCCCGTTTCAGACCGCAGGATGCGTGGAATGTTCCAGTTGCAAGAAAAGGCCCAGGCCGAGGTGGAAATCCGCAAGAGCCGCTTCATCGGCATTGTGCTGCCGGTGGCCAGCCGCGACGAGGCGCTGCGCGAGCTGGCGGCCATCCGCGCGCGTTGGCCGGACGCCCGCCATTACTGCGCGGTGTTGCTGTGCGCCGGCGATTCCATGCTGGACGACGACGGCGAGCCGTCCGGCACGGCGGCCAAGCCGATGTACAACGTGTTGCAGCATAAGCGCCTTACCAATGTGCTGGCGGTGGTGGTGCGTTACTTCGGCGGCATCAAACTGGGTGCGGGCGGCCTGGTCAGGGCCTACACTCAAGCTGTCAATGCCGCGCTGGCCGAGGCCGTCCTGACGCCGCTGAGCCGAACCTGCTTGCGGCGGCTGGGAGTGGACTTCTCCGGCGAGGCCCGTCTGCGGCACGCATGCCAGGAGACGGGGCTGGCGGTGGTGGATCAGCAGTACGCCGACAGGGTCTGGCTCACGGTGGAGCTGCCTGAGGCGGATGTGGACGCGCGGCTGGCCGAGTTGGCCGACCGCATGGCCGGCGCGCTGGAGGTGGCGGCGCCGGACGGCTGAGAATGCAACGAACGGGAGGCGCAGATGACGCAGCAGAAACAGTACCGCCTGGTGACGCGCAGCGATTTCGACGGACTGGTGTGCGCGGTATTGCTCAACGAGCTCAAGCTGATCCGCGAGGTGATGTTCGCCCACCCCAAGGACATGCAGGACGGCAAGGTGGAAATCACCGGCGACGACATCACCACCAACCTGCCATACGTCGCCAAGGCGCATCTGGTGTTCGACCACCATCTGTCGGAGACGCTGCGCAATGCCACCGACGTCGACAACTATGTGATCGACCCGCGCGCGCCGTCGGCGGCGCGGGTGGTGTACAACCATTACGGCGGCAAGAAAGCGTTTCCCGGCATCAGCGACGAAATGATGGCGGCGGTGGACAAGGCGGACTCCGCCCAGTTTTCCATCGACGAAATACTCGACCCCAAGGATTGGGTGCTGCTCAACTACCTGATGGACGCCCGCACCGGCCTTGGCCGTTTCCGCGAGTTCAAGGTCAGCAATTTCCAGTTGATGATGGATTTGATCGGCTACTGCCGCAATCACGGCATCGACGAGATCTTGCAGCTGCCCGACGTGCAGGAGCGGGTGGCGCTGTACCGCCAGTACGAGACGCTGGCCAAG
This sequence comes from Chromobacterium indicum, assembly GCF_039708975.1. NCBI lineage: Bacteria > Pseudomonadati > Pseudomonadota > Betaproteobacteria > Neisseriales > Chromobacteriaceae > Chromobacterium > Chromobacterium indicum. The sequence goes on along the minus strand of NZ_JAYFSJ010000009.1, from coordinate 144,234 downwards.
GAGCAGATCCGCCGCTGTTCGCGGGTGCATGGCAATGTGGTGGTGCTGAACCTGCTGCACGAGGAAACCATCTACCCGACCAACCGTTTCATGATTTACGCGCTGTTCCCTGACTGCAACATCTCCATCCACCAGATGTGGGGGCTGAACAAGCAGAACACGGTGTTCGCGGTGGGCAAGTCCATCGTCAACCGCACTTCGCGCACCAATATCGGCGCGCTGATGCTGCAATACGGCGGCGGCGGCCACGAAGCCGCCGGCACCTGCCAGGTGGGGCATGACCAGTCCGAGGACGTGCTGGACGAATTGATCGCGCGCATCCGCGGCCACGGCTAGCGCGGGAGAGGCCGGAGGCCTCCCGCCGCCAATTACAGAGTTCGCAGCAGCGCCAGCGCCTGATGCAAGTCGCCGCAGGTGGCCAGCGCTTGCGCGCGCTGCGTCTCCGACGGCGCGATCAGGTCCGGCACTAAGATGACTCTGGTGCCGGCCGCGACGCCGGCCTGCATGCCGTACGGCGAATCCTCCAGCACGATGCAGCGCTCCGGCGCAGCGCCCAGCAGCGCCGCTGTCGCCAGATAGATGTCTGGCTCAGGCTTGGTGCGCGCCACTTCGTCGCCGGCTATGGTGTGCTGGAAATAGCGGGCCAGTCCGCTGCGCGCCAGCTTGACGTCGGCGACCGCGCGGCGGGTGGAAGTGGCCACCGCGCGCGGAATGCCTTGGCTTTCCGCCCAATCCAGCAGCTCGATGATGCCGGGCTTGAGCGGAATCTCCTCTTCTTCCAGCATGCGGCGGTAACTGGCGCGGCTGGTCTGCTGCAGCCGCGCGGCCAACTCCTCGTCTGCCAGGTATTCCGCGATATAGCGGGTGCAGCGGGCTTCGGACAGGCCCACCATGCCCATCAGCATCGCGTCGTCTATCTGTATGCCCAACTCGGCGCCGGCGCGGCGGGTGGCCGCGCAGGACAAGGTCTCGGTATCCAGCATCAGGCCGTCCATATCGAACAGCAGGGCGTCGAAACTACGGTTCATCCCATCTCCTTTCTACCCCAAACTATCGGTTTCCCCGGCCGCCGGCAAGGGCGATGACTCTGGTATAGTGGTGCGGGTCAAGCGCAAGGCTAAGGAGGCGAGGGTGAGGTCGGTACTGATAGCGAATCCCAAGGGCGGCAGCGGCAAGTCGACGCTGGCCACCAATCTGGCGGCCTATTACGCAGCCAGTGGCAAGCAGGTGATGTTGGGGGATGTGGACCGCCAGCAGACCTCCTTGCACTGGCTGGCCAGGCGCGATCGGGCCTTGCCCGGCATTTCCGGCTGGGAAGTGGCGGCCAACGAGCCCAAACGCCCACCGCGCGGCACCGAGGTGGTGGTGCTGGACAGTCCCGCCAGCCTGCATGGCAAGAAGCTGAGCTCGCTGTTGTCGCAGGTGGGGCATGTGATCGTGCCGATCCAGCCGTCGCCGTTCGATGAGTGGGCCAGCGAGGCCTTCTTCGAGCAGATGCTGGAGGAAAAATCCATCCGCAAGAACAAGGCCTATATGGCGGTGGTCGGCATGCGGGTGGATCCGCGCACCCGTTCCGCGCGCGAGCTGGAGCAATTCCTGGCGCGGCACGACGTGCCGGTGCTCAGCTGGCTGCGCGACACCCAGCTTTATGTGCAAGCGGCTTCGGCGGGGATGTCCTTGTTCGATCTGCCCGCCTCGAGGACGGAGCGGGATCGGGAAGCCTGGTTGCCGATACTGCGTTGGCTGGGAGACGATCCGTCAGCCTGGTGCGACAAATAGCGAAAATTTTTACGTGTAGACTCTTGACGTCGAGAATCAATGCGCGTAGTTTTGTTTCGTAACTGCGTGCGAGCCAAAACAGGCGTCGCAGGGGTAGCTGCAAATGGGAGCCAATAGGGCTCCCGTCTTTGTTTGGGGCCCCTGTTTTTTCATTCAACCTGTTTTTGTGGGAGCACACGCATGATCAAGACCGAATTCAACTACGGCGACGTATATCTGGTGCCGAAGAAAACCGTGGTGGACAGCCGCAAGGAGTGCGATACCTCCGTGCAGTTCGGCCCGCGCCGCTTCGCGATGCCGGTCTACCCGTCCAATATGAAGTCGGTGGTTTCTGCCGAAACCTGCGAGCTGTTCGCCCGCGAAGGCTGGTTCTACACCCTGCACCGCTTCAACGTCGACGCGGTGGCCTTCACCCGCTACATGCAGGAGCAAGGCCTGTTCGCGTCGATCAGCGTCGGCGTCAACGACGACACCTACGAGCAACTGGACGCGCTGAAGGCCGCCGGCCTCGAACCCGAATACATGACGCTTGATGTCGCCAACGCCTGGTGCGTGAAGGCTGAGCGCATGATCAAGCATATCAAGCAGCACTTCCAGAATACTTTCCTGATCGGCGGCAATGTCGCTACCGCTGATGCCGCGCGCGACCTCGAAGCCTGGGGCTGCGACGCGATCAAGGCCGGCATCGCCGGCGGCCGCGTCTGCATCACCAAGAACAAGACCGGCTTCCATCGTCCGATGGTGTCCACCGTGCGCGATTGCGTGGCGGCGGTGAAAGTCCCGGTGATCGCCGACGGCGGCATTGTCGAGCATGGGGACATCGCCAAGGCGCTGGTCTGCGGCGCGACCATGGTGATGGCCGGTTCGCTGTTCGCCGGCTACGACGAATCGGCGGGCGACATCGTCGAAATCGCCGGCAAGCATTACAAGGAATACTTCGGCAGCGCCTCGCAGTTCAACAAGGGCGCCTACGTCAACGTCGAGGGCAAGAAGATCCTGGTCGAGTACAAGGGCAGCATGGGCAAGCTGCTGCGCGAACTGCAGGAAGACTTGCAGTCTTCGGTCAGCTACGCCGGCGGCGCGACGCTGTCGGCGCTGCGCGATGTGGAGATGATCCAAGTGTATCGTTGATAGAACCGGCCTCGATGCCGCTCTGATCATGGCCCTGCCGCCAGTTTTTGCGGCGGGGCTTTTTTTGCGGCGGCTTCCCTGTGGGCTCGAACTATGATGAAACACGGCGCTGGGCTGTCGGCTAGACACCTGCCTGCCGCCGCTGTGGTTTCGAGTCTGTTTCCAGGGGGATGCCATGTCGCGTTTCGGAATGTGGTGTGTGGGCGCTGCGATAGGCATGCTGGGCAGCGGGTGGTCGGTTGCCGCGCCATTGCAGCTTGGCACCGATGAGTGGTTGCCCTATGAAACGGTGAATGAGCCGCAGGCTCCGGGCTTCAGCGTAGAAGTGATCCGGCGCGTGTTCGAAACTCTGGGGCAGTCGGTGGAAATTCATCAGTATCCCTGGGCGCGGGCGCAGAGCATGGTGTATGCGGGACAGAACGACGGCCTGTTCTCGGCGTTTCGCAACGCGGAGCGGGCGGCGCATTGCTATTACCCGGACGAGCCGCTGGCTTGGGATCGCTGGGTGTTGTTCGTGCGGCGGGACAATTTGAATCGGCTGGCCTTCCATTCGCTGGCGGATTTGAAAGGTCGCATGGTCGGCGTGGTTCGCGGCGCGGCGGTGTCTCCCGAGTTCTGGGCCGCGGTGAGGCGCGACAACGATTACGAGGAGTCGGTGGACGACGACGCCAATTTCCGCAAATTGTTGGCGGGCCGCGTCGATTACGTCGTCGCCAGCCAGACCAACGGTGCGCGGGAGCGTTTCCGGATTCCTAGCGGGGAGCAGATCGCAGCGTTACCGGGGGCGGTGCTGAAGGAGGACGCGCTATACCTGATTTTCAGCAAGAAGACAGTCAGCCCCAAGACCGTGGCGGCGTTTTCCAAGGCCTTGCGCCAGTTCAAGCAGACCGGGGAATACCGTTCGATCTCCCAGCGCTACTTTCCCGATATGGCGGATGGCACCGGCAAATAGCCGTTCACGCCCGGATGGTTTCAGGCTTGCTTGGCGCAGTCGGTGCGGACTGGGCCTCGGCCGGCTGCACAGCCTGGCATTGCAGCCAGATCGCGCACTCCAGATGCATCGCTGTCTCGCCGCGCTGGTTGCGGGTGGTCCAGCGCACTTTCACCACGCCGAAGCCGGGCTGGCTGCTGGAGCGGCGCTTGTCCAGCACTTCCACTTCCACTTGCAGCGTGTCTCCGGGGCGGCTCGGCTGCGGCCAGCGCATCTTGTCGATCTGCATGCCGATCAGGCCGTTGGCGGCGCGGCCCAGCGCGGACTCCGCCACCAGCCGCATCGACAAGCTGCTGGTATGCCAGCCGCTGGCGGCCAGGCCGTTGAAAAAGGTCTGGCGGGCGGCTTCCGGATCGGTATGGAACGGCTGGGGGTCGAACTGACGGGCGAAAGCGATGATTTCCTGCTCGCTCAGCGTGTGTTCGGCGCTTAAAAAAAGCTGGCCGGGACTAAGGTCTTCGAAGTAGAGCATGATTCATCTTACGTTAACGTAATATCAGGTTTGCAGCATAGCGCCAGCGTTGAAATTGGTCAAAGCATCATTCTCAATCCAGCGCGGCGGCGATCGCCTCGGCAAGGCCCGCGGGATTGTCCCATGCCAGCGAGTGGCCGGCGTCGGCGACGATGCTGGTGTCGATGCCATGCCGGGGCAGCCATTCGACGTCTGGATCGGGCAGCGATTTTTCGCCGAAGATGATGCGGCGCGGCATGGACAAGGCCAGCAGCTGCTCGCGCCAGCCGACCGTGCTGCCCGCGATCAGGCCCTTGGCGGCCCTGTGCACGGCCAGCGGCGAGGCGACGGCCATGCTGCCGGCCCAGTTGGGATTGTCCGCGCCGAAGGTCTGAATGATTTCCCGATGGCCGCGGGCGACGTAGTCGGCCTCACTCCAGCTTGCCAGCGCGCGGCTGTAGGCGCCGCCGCCGCTGTCCAGATTCGGTTCCGCCAATACCAGGCGCCGGATTCGGTCAGGCAATAGCGTGGCGAGTTCGATGGCGACGCTGCCGCCCATGCTGTGGCCGTAGAGATCGAATTCGCGCAAGCCCAGTTGTTCGATCCATTGCCCCAGCGCTTCAGCCTGGGCGCCGGGGGCGTAGCTGAAATCTTCCGGCTTGTCGCTGAAGCCGTGGCCCAGCAAATCCACCAATAGCGCGCGGCGCCTGGCGAGACCCGGTTCGGCCAGCAGGCGGGGATAATCGAACGAGGAGGCGCAGCCCAGGCCGTGCAGCATGATGAGCGGCACGCCGTGGCCGGGGATGTCGTGATAGCGCAGCATGGCTTGCGGCTGGGAAAGCGCGAAATATTGCATGATGGATTCAGCGTGAGGAGTTTGAAATTTTCCGGTATTCATGTCGTTTCAGGCCGCTGATGTGGGTCAGCCGGGTTCCGGCGGCCTGGTGGCTGAAGATCAGCCGCTCGGGCAGCCGCTCCAGTCTGGCCTCGCAATGTTCTGGCTCGCTGCGGCTGGCGATGACGGCGCAGTCGCAGCGCGCGCCGTAGCGGCGCGTGAGCGTGGCGACGCCATTCTGTATGAGGATCTCATCGCCATCGTCGGCCAGGTAGCGTCCGTCGAGCCAATCGGGCAGGGTGGCGAAGCCGGTTGCGGCGGGGCCGGTATCGACAGGGTTACCGTCAAGGAGCTGGCAAACCGTTTCCGCTAGCGCCCAGGCATCGGTTTGAGCCAGATTGCTGAGAGCGATCACGCAACGGTTCTTGGCTGGCTGGGCCAGTAAGACCGAAACAAAGCCGTTGATGTCGCCAAGATGGGAGAAGACGGGGCCGTCGGGCGCGTGTTCGCGATACCAGCCGGCGGCGAAGCCGTCCTCGCCGTTTTCGGTCGCGAACATCCACTCCCGGCTGTGCGGGGAGAGGAGGTCGCCGTCTCTCAGCGTTTGCCACCAGCGCAGCAGGCCGGGAGCGTTGGCGCTGAGGCTGAAGGCGCCGAAGCCGTTGCTCATATCCAAGGGCGGCGCCTCTTGCCATTCGGTGGCCAGCCAATAGCCGCGCGCGCCATCGGTTGCCGGCGCCTCCACTTCATCGAGTATGCCGCTCAGCCCCGCCGACGCCAGCATCTGGCGCAACAGAACCGCGAACGGTTTGCCGCGCAAGATCTCAAGCAGCCGCGCCAGTAAGGCGTAAGCGGTATTGCTGTAGGCGCAGCCTTCGCCCGGAGCGAACAGCGGCGGATGGGCGAGGATGTCGTTTATCAATTGGTCCGGCGTCCAGTATTGTTGCATCCGCGTCGGCCAGTAGTCGGGCAGGGCGGTGTGATTGCCCAGCCCGGAGCGGTGGCGCAGCAAGTGGCTGGCGGTGAGGGCGTCCGGCAGCTTGAATTGCGGCAACAGCGGCTGAAGGGGCTGAAGGGGCTGATCCAGCGCCAGCAGGCCATCGTCCACCAGCCGCAAGACCAGCGCGGCGGTAAAGCTTTTGCTGAGCGAGCCTATGCGCAGCGGCGTGTCGTTTGCCATCGCTCTGCCGGAAGCGGCATCGGCCCAGCCATAGCTGCGCAGCCATTGCCTGTCGCCCTCGGCAGCCAGGATGACGCCGCTGAAATTGCCGTCGGCGGCCAGGCGTTCCAGATAGGGCGTCAGCAAATCCATGGGGCCTGCCTAGTTGGCCAGCGCGTACAGCGCGGTGTCGCGCAGGGTGCCTTCCAGCCGGCGTGCGCGGCGGGGCCATCTCCCGGCGTCGGGCCGCGGAGGACCGGGCGTTTGGTTTCGATCGGTTCGGGAATGTTCCGCAGAATATCCGACATGTCATGCTCCTTGCATTGCGGAATGCAATGTTAATGTTATGACGTGGAGTATTCCAAGCAGGATTTCAGACCCGCAGCGCGGCGATCAGCGCGGCTTCCAGCGCCAGCGAGGTCTTGTCGTCCTTCAGCGCGGCGCCGGAAATCTGGAACGAGTCCTCGGCCCTGCTGCCCAGCGTCATGATTTTGGCGGACTGGACATTGAGCCGGTAATCGGCCAGCACCTTGGCGATGCGGGCGAGCAGGCCGGGGCGGTCGCCGGCGACGATGGACAGGATGAAGTCGTTGTCCCGGTCGTCCGGACGGATCGATACCTGCGGCGTGATCGGGAAGTGCTTCAAGTGGCGGCTGATCCGGCCTTGCGGCGGCAGCTGCAAGGGCTGGTCCGTGGCCAGCGCCGCCGCCAGCTCGAACTCGATGAAGTTGATCATGTCGCGGTAGTCGCCATCGTGATGCTCGGGGACGAAGACGTGGAAGGTGTCCAGCGCGTAGCCGTGGCGAGTGGTGTAGACTTTGGCGTCGGCGATGCTGTAGTTGGTGCGGCCGAAGAAGGCGCAGGCGCGGGCGAACAGCTCCGGCTTGTCGGGCGAGTAGATCAGCACCTGCAGGCCTTCGTGGTCGTCTGCCAGCCGCGCGCGCACCTGCGGCAGGTCGGGCGACAGCTGGCGGTTGAGCACGCGGGCGTGCCAGGCGATTTCCTTGGCCTCGTGGCGCAGGAAGTAGACGGTATCGAGCTGCGCCCACAGGCCCGCTTCGGCGCCGTCCGGTATCGCGTGCAGCCGCAACTGGGCGCGGGCCTGGTTCTTGCGCGCTTCCAGCTCCGAAGCGAGGTCGATTTCGCCGCCGCGCGACAGCACGCGCAGCGTCGCGTGGTACAGGTCTTCCAGCAGCTTGGCCTTCCAGGTGTTCCACACCTTGGGGCTGGTGCCGCGGATGTCGGCCACGGTCAGCAGGTAGAGCGCGGCCAGGCGGCGCGGCGTGCGCGCCAGATCGGCGAAGCGCTGCACCGTTTCCGGGTCGTAGATGTCCTGCTTCTGCGCGATGCTGGACATGGTCAGGTGCTGGCCCACCAGCCAAGCGACCAGTTCGCAGTCTTCCGGAGGCAGGCCGTGGTCGCGGCAGAAGGCCTCGGCGTCGACGATGCCCAGCTGGGAGTGATCGCCGCCCCGGCCCTTGGCAATGTCGTGGAACAGGCCGGCCAGATACAGCACCTCCGGCCGGTCGAAATCGTTGATCAGCCGCGACAGAAACGGGTATTCGTGGTTGTAGGCGCTGATGGCGAAACGGCGCAGATTGCGCACCACCATCAGGATGTGTTCATCCACGGTGTAGACGTGGAACAGATCGTGCTGCATCTGGCCGACGATCTGGCCGAAATTGGGCAGGTACTGGCCGAGGATGCCGTACAGATTCATCCGCCTCAGCGTGCGGGTGAGTCCGGCTGGCTCGCGGAAGATCTGCATGAAGGTGGCGCGGTTGCGCGGATCCTGGCGGAAGCGGTCGTTGATCTGGCTGCGGCCATGCCACAGCGCTCTCAGCATGCGCGGGGCGAAGCCGGACAGTTCGGGGTGGCGCTGCAGCGTCAGGAAGGCTTCCAGTATCGCGTGCGGGTGCTTGTCGAAGACATTGACCTCGCGTATGCCCAGCATGCCATTGACGGCATGGAAGTATTCGTTGATGTGCTGGGTGACGCGCGGCACCTGGCTGTAGATGCGGCCGCGCAGGTTGGGCAGCAGGATGCCGTTGAGCTGGTTCACCGTTTTGGCGGCGCGGAAGTACAGCTGCATCAGCTGTTCGCTGGCGCGCTTGGCGGGGGTGTCGGCCAGGCCCCAGGCCTGCGCCACCTGCTGCTGCAGGTCGAAGATCAGCCTGTCTTCGCGGCGGCGGGCCAGCAGGTGCAGGTCGATGCGCAGTTTTTGCAGCTGCTCCTCGCTGTGCTTGATCAGCCGCGCCTCGGCCAGGGTGAGGATGCCGCGCCGGACCAGCGAATCCCAGTTGTCGCCCAGCCCCGCCGCCTTGCTGATCCAAAGAATGGTGTGCAGATCGCGCAGGCCGCCCGGGCTTTCCTTCAGATTGGGTTCCAGGTTGTTGCTGACGCCGAAGTGGCGGGTGTGGCGCTGCTGCTGCTCCAGCGTTTTGCCTTCGAAGAAGGCCAGCGGGTCGCGTTGCGCCTCCAGCCGCGTCATCAGCTTGCGCCAGGGCTCGGCCGGGCCGGCGACCAATCGGTTTTCCAGCAAATTGGTTTCGATTGTGATGTCGCCGGCGGCTTCGCGCAGGCATTCGTCCGTCGTGCGCACGCTGTGGCCGATTTCCAGGCCGATGTCCCACATCAGGCCGATGAAATGGCTGACCTTGTCGTTGGTTTCGGAGGATGGCTGGTCGGGCAGCAGGATCAGGATGTCGACGTCGGAGCTGGGGAACAGCTGCCCGCGGCCGTAGCCGCCCACCGCCGCCAGGGTGGCCAGTTCGTCCAGGCCCTGCTCGCGCCATAGCTCGGCCAGCGCCTGGTCCACCGCCTGGCTGTAATGGCGCAGGAAGGCCGGCGCGTCGCGGTCGGCGCGGTAGGCCTCTGCCAGTTGTTGTCGCTTGTCGGCCAGCGTCTGCCGCCAGCGCTGCAGGGGAGTGGCCGCAAGCGTCATGTCAGCGCCTTTCCTGTTTCGCGATGATGCCGATGCCGCCCAGGAAGAAGATCAGCGTGGGCAAGGTGGCGGACAGGATGGAGTTCCAGTCGTACAGCAAGCCCAGATGGCCGAACAGGCGGTTCACGAAGTGGAAGGTCACGCCCAGGCAGATGCCGGCGAACAGCTTGATGCCCAACTGGCCGTGGCGGCGCTGTTGCGGCGTGAAGGCCAGCGCCACCAGCGCCATCGAAATGCAGGCCAGCGGGTAGAACAGCTTGCTCCACAGCGCGATCTCGTAGCGCTGGGTCTGCTGCTTGTTCTTCTTAAGGTGCTCGATGTAAGTGAGCAGGTTGTGCGCCGACATTTGTTCCGGCACCACCAGCAGCACCGACAGGATTTCCGGCTCGATGATGGATTTCCATTTCAGCGCCGGGTAGGCGTTGCTGATGGTGTGATCGGCGGCCAGCACGGTTTCCTTGACGTTTTCCAGCTGCCAGCTGCGGTCCTGCTTGGAGAAGGTGCCGCGCTCGGCGATCCGGGTGCGCTCCAGCTTGAAGTCCTGATCGTAGGTGTAGATGCGGATGCCCAGCAGGGTGTTGTCCGGCAGCATTTCATGCACGTTGATGAAATTCTGGTTGTCTTTCACCCAGGTGCCGGAGCGGAACTCTTTGGCGACGATGGAGTGGGTGGCGGTCAGCTTGGTGCGCTCGGCCTCCTGCATCGCCCACGGCGAAACGAATTCTCCCAGCAAAATGGTGAGCACGGCGAAGCCCAGGCCGAACTTCAGCAGGGTGGCGGCGATCTGGCCCAGCGTGACGCCGGAGGTGCGGATCACCGTGTATTCGCTGGAGCTGGCCAGCTGGGTCATCGCCACCATGCCGCCGATCAGCACGGCCAGCGGCATCAGTTCGTAAGCGTGGCCGGGGACCAGCAGCGCCACGTAGGTGGCCATCACGCTGGCGGTATAGGTGCCGGTGCCTAGGGCGGGCACTTCGCCCAGCAGATCGAAAAAGCCGTACAGGCCCAGCAGCGCCAGCAAGGTGAACAGCGTGGACTGGGTCAGGGTGCTGATGATGTAGCGGTGTATGAGTTTCATCGACGTGGTGGCTTAGCTTTTCTTGCTGAACATCAGGCGCAGGGAATGCGAGAAAGGCGCCTGCGGACGGTCGCGGTGTTTGAGCAGCAGCAGCGCCGCCAGCAGCAGCAGCGCGTGCACCAGCGCCACCGCCCAGACGCCCACCTTGTCCTGGCCCACCCAGTTTCGGGTCAGGGTCAGGCCGTTTTGATAGACGAAGAAGGCCAGCAGCGCGAACAACAGGTTGTAGGTATGGCCGCTGCGCGGATTGTAATAGGACAGCGGCAGCGCCAGCAGCGCCAGCAGGATGCAGCTGATCGGCATGGAAAGGCGCCAGGCCAGCTCCGCGCGGTATTCGGGGTTGCCGCTGCCGGCGAGCAGAACGCTGGTGGGGATGGACTGGCGGTTGCTGGCCGGTCCGGTTGAGGCCTGGCTGTCTCCCAGGCTGGCCGTGTAGCGCTTGAAATCGCCTATCTGGTAATCGGCGTGTCCGGGTTCGCCGACATAGCGCTTGCCGTCTTCCAGCACCAGCACGCGCTCGCCGTCCGGCTTGATCGAAATATAGCCGCGCTTGGCGAAAATGGAGCTCACTTTGCCGTCGGTCATATCCTGCATGAAGATATTGGTGGCGGCGCTGTGCAGGCCGGAATAATTTTCAATGAAATACACTTTGCTGGACGATGCGGATTCCTTGAACACGCCGGGCGATATTGCGGAGATTTCTTCGCGGCGCTTGATGATTTCCGCGTAATCCTGGCTGCGCTGGTCCGCCCAGGGGCCGACGAACAGCGTCACGACGGCGATCAGCACCGCCAGCGGCACGGTGAAGCGCATGATGGGCCAGACCCAGTCGCGCAGCGACAGGCCGGCGGACAGCCAGACCACCATCTCATGGTCGCGCCAGGTGCGGGTGAGCACGACCAGCACGCTGACGAACACCGTCAGGATCATCAGAACCGGGAAAAATCCCAATGTCCAGAAACCGATCAGCGCGGTGACCGCCTCGTTCGCGATCTGCCCCTCCGCCGCCCGCCCCAGCAGATTGATCGCTTGGGTGGAAACAATGATGGCGAGGAGTACGACGAATACGCCCAGCGCGGTTAAAGTCAATTCCCGTGTCAGGCTTTTTTGAAAAACCATTTATTCAGTGCCTTTTTGACTTTTTGTGAAAAGCATTGTGATAATTCGATGAGACAATTCTGAATCGCCAATTCCGGCAAATTTGGACTAATACAACAATCCTGCGTTACCGGCGGCCGGGCCGTCCGTCTTTTTCGAGCTTAGACGGCCGTCATGAGGTGGCGCAACGACACTCGTTCTACAGCGGAGTACCTATGGAATTTAACATAAAAAGCGGCAGCCCGGAGAAGCAGCGCGTCGCCTGCGTGATGGTCGGCGTTTATGAATCGCGCAAGCTAACCTTTGCCGCCGATCTGCTCGATCGCATCTCCAACGGCTTCATCAGCGACGTGATCCGCCACGGCGATATGGAGGGGAAACTGGGCAGCACGCTGGTGCTGCATTCGGTGCCGCACACGCTGTGCGATCGGGTGATGCTGGTCGGCCTGGGCAAGGAGCGGGAGTTCCGCGCCAAGGAATACCGCGAGGCGGTGCGCGCCTCGGTCAAGGCGCTGACCCAGACCTCCGCCAGCGAGGCCGTCAGCTACTTGTCCGAATTGACCGTCAAGAAGCATGACGTGGAGTGGATGATCGAGCAGGCCACTGTGGTGACCCTGGACGCGCTGTACCGTTTCGACCGCTTCAAGAGCAAGCAGGACGAGTCCGCGCGCGAACCGCGCAAGCTGACGCTGGCGGTGCCGCGCCGCAGCGACCTGGCCGACGGCGAGAAAGGCCTGCAGCGCGGCCTGGCCATCGGCAACGGCATGAAGCTGGCCAAAGACCTGGGCAATCTGCCGGGCAACGTCTGCACGCCGAGCTATCTGGCCGACGAAGGACGCAAGGTCGCCGATGCTTTCGGCGGCGAGGCCGAGATTCTGGGACCGAAGGAAATCGCCGAGCTGGGCATGCATTCCTTCCTGTCCGTGGCCAAGGGCAGCAGCGAAGAAGCGCGCCTGATCGTGCTCAAGCACCAAGGCGCCAAGGATAAGAGCGACAAGCCGATCGTGCTGGTGGGCAAGGGCATCACCTTCGATTCCGGCGGCATCTCGCTGAAGCCGGGCGAGGGCATGGACGAGATGAAGTACGACATGTGCGGCGCCGCCACCGTGCTGGGCGCGTTCCGCGCGGTGGTGGAGATGAATCTGCCGCTGAACATCGTCGCCATCGTGCCCACCTGCGAAAACATGCCGGCTGGCAATGCGGTCAAGCCGGGCGACATCGTCACCTCGATGTCCGGCCAGACCATCGAAGTGTTGAATACCGACGCCGAAGGCCGACTGATCCTGTGCGACGCGCTGACCTATGCCGAGCGCTTCAATCCGGCCACGGTGGTGGACGTCGCCACCCTGACCGGCGCTTGCGTGATCGCGCTGGGCCACATCGCCACCGGTCTGTACAGCAACCAGGACAGCCTGGCGCGCGAGCTGCTGGCCGCCGGCGAGGAAGTCGCCGACCGCGCCTGGCACATGCCGCTGTGGGATGAATACCAGGAGCAGTTGAAGAGTCCGTTCGCCGATATGGCCAATATCGGCGGCCGCCCGGGCGGCAGCATCACCGCGGCCTGCTTCCTGTCACGTTTCGCCAAGGCTTATGACTGGGCGCACCTGGACATCGCCGGCACCGCCTGGAAAGGCGGCAAGGACAAGGGCGCCACCGCGCGTCCGGTGCCGCTGCTGGTGCAGTTCCTGCAAGACCGCGCCGACATCGCGCTGGGCAACGTGGTGCGCCGCGGCCGCCCGCGCCGCGAGGCGCCCGAAGTGGCAGACGATGAGCAAGATTGATTTCTACACCAATGTCGCCGATCCGCAGGCTTTCGCCTGCAGGTTGGCGGATACCGTGCAGCGCAAGAAGGAACGGTTGCTGATCTGGCTGGACAGCGAACGCAGCGTCGAAGTGTTCAGCAACCGCTTGTGGAGTTTCGGCGATACCCGCTTCGTGCCGCATTGCCGGCTGGGCGAGCCGGGCGCGGCTGAGACGCCGGTCTGGCTCGCGGCCAGCCTGCCGGACGACTTGACCCACCCGGTATTGCTGAATCTGGGGCCGCAATTGCCCTATGAATTCGGCAGGTTTGAGCGCATTCTTGAAATAGTGGGGCGCGACCCGGAGTCGCTGGCCACTGCCCGCGAGCGTTTCCGTGCCTACCGTGAGCACGGTTGCGCGATCGAACATCACGACATGAGTCAAACGCCATGACCGAGTCGCCGAAAGCCGACGAGCCCGACTGGAGCGGCCTCAACCTGCCGGTCCTGACTGAAGTGGTGGACGAACAGGCCGTGCCGACACTGGCCGAGGAAGCATCCACGGAAGCGCAGGCGGAGGTACCCGAGTTCGATTTCTCTTCCGAGCTGGATTTGCTGGCGGCCGAATTGGACGAGGGCGAAGCTCAGCTGGAAATTCCCGAACTGACGCTGGACGATTTGCTGGAGGCGCCCAAGCCGGAAGCCGAGCCGGCCGGCGGCCTGGATTTCAGCGGTTTGCCGTCGCTGGAACTGGCGGACGCCGACATCGCGGCCGACGGCGAGGAACTGGGCTTCGTGCTGGAGCCCAAGGCCGAGGCGCAAGCCCCGGAGGCGGATGGACTGGCTGAGTTGATGGCCAGGGCCGATCCGCAGCCGTCTGCCGAGGAGCCGTTCGAGCTGCATTCGGCGGCGTCAGCGGAAGATGCCGCGGAGACGGTTGTTCCGGAAGAAATGGGTTGGAGCGATGTGGTGGCTGCGGCCAGCGAGCTTCCCGCCGACGCGCATCAGGCCGCTGCCGAGAACGCGCCCGAAGCGCTGCCGGCGCTGGAGCCGGAGGGCGCGATTGAGACGCCGCCTGTCGAGGCGGAATCCCTTCCCGAACTGCCGATTCCGGACGCGGCAGCGCCGTCTGCGCCGGAGGCCTCTCCGGCTGATGCAGTGCCGATGGTCCAGGCGGCGGATGCGTCGCCGCCGTTCACTTCCATTTCCATCGACAGCCTGCCCAGCGGCGTGCTGGGTGGCGGCGCAGGCCGCGAGCCTCCCCCGTCCAGCGGGCTGGAGTGGCTGTCCGAACTGCCGTCCCAACAGCAGGCCGAGCCGCCCAAGCCGACGATCAAGGACATGATCGCCGAGGCGGAGCGCGTGCTGGCGGAGGAGAGGGCAAAGCAGCAGGCCGCCAATCGAGAAGTGGCCGAAGCGTTCGGCTTGCCGCAGCGGGAGGAGCCATCCATCGCCGCGGCGCAACCCATCGAGGCCCCGGCGGTCGCGCCGGAAGTCCCGCATGCGGCGGAGGCCGACAGCGCTTTGCCCGGTGCAGGCCTTGAGGCCGAGATCGCCCAGGCCACGGCTGACATCGAGCAGGCGCGGGAAACCGCCGAGGCGGATGCCGTCGCTCACGTAGCGGCTCTTGGCTTGGAGAGCGAAGCGCCGCTGCCGGTCGAGCCGTTGGCCGCGATGCCGCTGGAGCAGCGCCAGGCGCTTGAGCAGAGTCCAGCGGAGCCGGTTGCCGCGGCTGAGGCGGATATGGCGCAGGCAATGCCGGAGATGGAGGCGTTCACCGTGCCGGATGAGCCGTCGGAGCCGGCGGAGGCCGAGCCGGCGCTTGATCCCGACATGCCGGTGGAGGCATTTGACGCGGTTGTCCCGCAGTCGGCGGAAGAGGAGCAGCCGATCGCCGACGCGGAGCCGTTGGTGGATTCTGGACTGGAGCCTGCATCCGAGCCGATTGAGCTTGCCGCCGATGCGCTTGCTGAAGATGAGGCTGCGCTTGAGACCGCGCCCTTGCTTGTCGAGCAGGAGGCTGAGCTGGAGCCTGTGGCCGAGTCCGCGCCGTTCATTGAGGCCGAGCCTCCGGGGGGGGGAGCATCTGAGCAGATAGAAGCCGATGCTGAGCAGGCCGAGAGCTTGGCTTCTGTGCCTGATGTCGAGCAGGCATTAGGGGAGGGCGAGCCGGCTGATGCCGAATTTTCGCCGGCAGAGGCGGAGCCGTTTGGCGGGACTGATCTGGCGTCGTCCCAGGATGGCGCGCAGCCGGATGGCGTGATCCCGTCGGTGCCGGCGGGGGGTGTCGAGCCGGGATTTGCCGAAGAGGCTTCCACTGATGCGATGCTTTCGCACGCAGAGATGGAGGCGTCTGATGGGTCCGTTCCGCAGCCTTCCTCTTTGGATGGCGCGCAGTCGGATGAAACGGCCCCATCGGAGCCGGCGGAAATGACCGAGCCGGTAGAGCTGGGGGAGCTGGCTCCGGACGCTGATCCGGCGCATGCTGAGGCGATGGATGGTTTCGCGGAGCCTGCCGAGGCGGCTCACTCCCAGGCCGAGCCGGCCCTTGACGCGGACCTTGCGGTGCTGGAGGCCATTCCGCTGGAAGCGGCCTTGCCGGAGCCTGTCCCGACGTCGGATGCGCACGAAGAAGATGTCCAGGCGGAGCCCGTGGCAGAGGGGCATGGCGACGCGGTGTCTACCTTGTACGAGGCGGTGCCGCAGCCCGCGCCGTTGGAAGACGAGGATATGCCGGCCTTGTCCGGTCTGTTGGGCCGGAGCCTGGCCGCGCCTGCCCCGGAGGATGCGCCTGCGCCGCCGCAGGAGATGGCGCTGGATGCTCCCGTTTCGGTGGTCAAGGTGGCCGCGATGTCGTCCGCCGCCGGGGCAGGGCGGCAAGGGCCTCCGGCGACGGTGCTGGACGAGCAGGCCTTGTTCAACTCCCTGTACGAACGCATGCTGCCGCGGATGAAAGTGGAGCTATCGCTATGGCTGCAGGACGCGATCGAGGTGCAAGCCAAGCAAATGCTGTCCGGGATGATGCACCAATTGAAAGAGGATTATGAAATGCTGTTCGGCGATGCGCTGAAAGAAAGTTTGCGGCAGGCGCTGAGCGATGGCGACGGCGTGCGCAGAATAGGGGAGGACGGACATGAGTGACCGTTTGTCCTCCATCGTCACCCGCACCGGAGACGACGGCTCCACCGGCCTGGGCGACGGCAGCCGCGTCGCCAAGGACAGCGCCCGCATCCAGGCGCTTGGGGATGTCGACGAGCTCAACTCGGTGATCGGCGTGTTGCTGGCGGAGTCTCCGCCGCAACCTATGGCGGAGTGGCTGGCGGAAATCCAGCATGATCTGTTCGATCTCGGTTCGGAACTCGCCGTTCCCGGTTACAGCGCCATCTCCGACGGCCATGTGCAGGCGCTGGAGGCACTGGTGTCTTTCATGAACGAGGAATTGGGGCCGTTGAAGGAGTTCATTCTTCCCGGCGGCTTGCGCAGCGCCGCGCTGGCGCACCAGGCGCGTTCCGTTTGCCGCAGGGCCGAGCGCGCGGTGGTGGCGTTGGCCCGCGAGGAAGAACTGTGCCAGGCCTTGCGCCGTTATCTGAACCGCTTGTCGGATTTTCTGTTCGTGCTCGCGCGCTATCTGAATCGGGAACAGGGCGTGCCTGACGTGTTATGGCGGGCGGGAAGGACGCGCTGAGCGCCATGGTGGAAAGAAGGGCGGCGAAAGCCGCCCTTTTTCATTCCGCAGCGGGCTGCCTGTCTTGCGGATGGGGCAGGAGCGCTGATCACAGACGGAATTTGGCCACCGAGTCCTTGAGCTGGTGGGCCAGCGCGGACAGCGCCTCGACATTGCCGTTCACTTCAGATACCGAGGCTTGGGACGCGTCCACCATCTGGGAGATGGACGCCACGTTGGTGGCGACGCTATGCCCAGCCTCAGCCTGCTCGGTGGCCACCTTTGCCATTGTGCGGATCTGATCCAGCGTGTGCTCGGCGCCCTGGTTGATCTCGCGTAGCGCCTGGGCGGCCTCTTTCGCGCGCTCCACGCCACGGGCCACCAGCGGCCTCACCTCGCTCATGCTGTCCGCCACGGAGCCGGTATCCGCCTGGATCCGCTTCACCATGCCGGTGATTCTTTCCGTGGCCTGGGCGCTGCGCTCGGCCAGCTTGCGCACTTCGTCCGCCACTACGGCGAAACCGCGACCGGTCTCTCCGGCTCTTGCCGCTTCTATCGCCGCGTTCAAGGCCAGCAGATTGGTCTGGTCGGCGATCTCCTTGATCTCGCCGGCGATGCCGTCTATCTCGCGGGAGCGGTCGGTCAGGCCGCCGATCAGCGAAGACGCGCTGGCGATCTGACCCGATACCAGCTGGATTTCGTCCGCCGCCAGCATCGCCAGCTTCTCGCCTTCGCCGGCCAGCCGGCAGGACCGCAGCGAATCGCTCTCCGTTTCTCCCGCGCAGGCGCTCACTTGATTGCTGCAAGCCGCCATGGATTCGATCTCGCGGGAGGTGCCTTGCGTCGCCAGCAGCGATTGGTGCGCCGCGTCGTTGATGCGCTCCACCTGGCCGCTCAGGCCGCCTACCGCGCGCTCCAGGTCCGTCGCGCCGCGCTGCAGGCTCTGTATCATGCCGCGCAGGCTGGCCTGCATCGTCGCGATCGCCTCCATCAGGCTGCCGCGGCCTT
This sequence comes from Chromobacterium indicum, assembly GCF_039708975.1. NCBI lineage: Bacteria > Pseudomonadati > Pseudomonadota > Betaproteobacteria > Neisseriales > Chromobacteriaceae > Chromobacterium > Chromobacterium indicum. The sequence goes on along the minus strand of NZ_JAYFSJ010000009.1, from coordinate 126,357 downwards.
CGCTCTTCACGCTCAGGGTCAAATCGCCGGCCGCGATGTCCAGCGCCGTGCGCGAAGCGTCATAAGGCTCCCCGCCTATCACGGCGTAGATCGAGCGGGCCACCAGCCAGGCCATCGCGATCACCACCGCCAGCACCCCCGCGCCGATCAGCAGCAGCCGCAGCGCCAGCCTGTCGAACACCTGGTCGACATCATCCAGGAACACCCCGGTGCCTATGGTCCAGTTCCAGCCATGGATGCGCATCACCGCGTTGAGCTTGGGCAGCGGCACGTCGCCATTGGGGCGGCGGGTGCGGATCTGCACGAAGCCGAAGTCGGCGTCGCGGAGCACGTCTTCGTAAGCCTGCACCAGCGTGCGTCCGTCCGGCAGCTTTTCGCCGGGATCATTCTTGCCCAGCTTGCGTTTGTCCGGGTGAACCAGCACCAGGTTGTCGCTGCCGCGGGCGAAAACGTAAGTGCCCTTGTCGCGCAGGCTGCTCATCGCCTCGATCGCCCGCCGCTGCGCTTCCGGCTGGGACAGTTTGCCGGACTGTTCCAGCTTCTGGTAATGGGAAACCTGCTGTCCCGCAAGCGTCAGCAAGGTGTGAATCTGAGAACGGCGGTCTTCCAGCTGCGAATCATGCAGGCTGTACAAGGCAACGCCCGCCAATACGACAAGGCCCAGGCCTGCGTTCAATACCAGAATGCCCAGGCGGGTGGAAAGCTTCATGGCAGTCACTCCTGATCCAGCACATCCTTCGTTACGCGGCTTCAGCCGGGCCCGGTTTCTGGCCGCCTTCCGCACTCATGCTAATATAGGCAAATACCGCCATGATTCCGATCAACGGTTTCCCTCAAACGAATCCGATAAAAAAATGAACCTGATCAAGCTGATAAGCCCGTTCATCGCCATCGGCCTGGCCATCGCCAGCCCATTGAGCCACGCAGAGCCGGAAGACCAGCCGCTGCCTGGCGACTTCCAGCCCGCCCCCGCAGCCAAGCCGCTGCACCAGCCCCGCGCCAAAGCCGCGCCAAGCCACGTTTCCAAGCCTGCCACCCATGCGCAGCGCAAAGCCAAGGCCCCGCATGCCAAATCCGGCAAGGCCCACGCCAAAAAACATGCAGCCAAGCCGCGCCATGTGAAATCCAAGCATGCCGCCAAAAACAAGCGGGCCCAAGCAGGCGGCAAGCATCTGAAAAAAGGGCAGGCCAAGCATCACGCTCAAAAGAAAGCCCACAAGCCCGCTAAAGCGCATAAGCATAAGGCCCATAACAAGAAGGCAACCGCCAAGCCGCATCATAAGCACAAGAAAAAGCGCTGAGGCTCTTGCCAAGCCATAAACAGCCGGGCATAATGCGTCTCTCTTCGCCGGTGTAGCTCAGTTGGTAGAGCACCTGACTTGTAATCAGGGGGTCGCGAGTTCGATTCCTGCCGCCGGCACCAAATAAAATCAAGGGCTTACGAATTTAATTTCGTAAGCCCTTGATGCATTGCGGGCCGGATATTAGGCAGCCTCATCTGATATTGCCTTATTCCGGTTATATTGGTCGATGCCTGTTCGCGCGTTTCCCTTTCTAGTTATATTTTCCCTGTCTCAATTCTTATCTCCTTTCGGCATTTCCTGCGCGCGTTGCATGGTTGGTTATATCAGCGTCGTGCTGACGCTGGCAATAAACCCAAGACACGCATACCGGCATGGCGTGCATCACGCTCAATGGCCAAAAAAGCGCAGCGAGGGCGACGCCAGCCTCAAGGTGGGCGGCAAGATCCGCGAGCAGATCAAAGACGCCAACGGCCCCTGCGGCCTGACCACCAAGGAAGTGAACGGCGGAGAGGTGAAGTTCACCCTGCGCCACGGCAGCGACGAGGACGTGGTGGCGCTGCAGCAGCTGGAGGACGTGACGCTGATTTTTGAAACCGACAGCGGCCAGCGCTACCTGGTGGCCAACGCCGGCACGGTGGGGGAGGTGGAGCTGAAGGGCAACAAGGTGGACGTCACCATGGCCGGTAACCCGGCCGAGCTGGTCTGATTCCACCCCTGTTTGCACCGCCCGGCGCGGCCCATACTGACCCTGCGCTTCATGGCGTTCTCCTCTTGTAGTGCTACGGTGTGGCAACCGACCCAAACCCCGGCCTTGTGGTTGGGGTTTTTATTTGTATGATATATTGTATGCATATTTGCTATTTATTAGAAATTTAAATGGAGGGGGCGATATGTTGGGGAGTAACTTGCGTAGTTCGCATGAGTTCTTGAGAGGTGCCGTTAGTGCTGTTAAGAGATTTAGAATTAGTGCCGATGCGGCAGATGTTGAAGAGCTGTTGGTAAAGTTTTATAGCGCGCTAGAAAGTGTAACAGTTGCCGCTACAAGTAATGATGATTTTCTGGATGGTGACATTGTAAGCGAAGTGAATTCAAAATCAGAAGAGGTTATGTACCTAGTAAATCAGAGCTTTCATTCGAAATTGTCGCGTAGTGAGTTAAGAGAGATTGTACTGAAGATTAATAAATTATTAGATGATATTATTGACTTGCTACGTGCCAGTGTTTTTAATGAGCTTTTGATTAAGGCGGAAGAAAAGAAGAAGCAGTTGGATATTGATCAGTGTATAAAAACGGCAGAGTCATATCTGAGCATGGTCCAAGCAGATCGAGAGAAGGTTTTATTAAAGGTTGGCGAGTTGGACACGGGAGTGGCCAAATTTGAGGAGCTGAATAAATCGTATGAGGATAGCTCATCAAAGGCAAAGGACATTGTTTTGCAGGCTGAGCAGGCTTTGCAGGGGGCCTCAAGGGTAGGCCTTGCTGGTGCTTTTAATTCTAGAGCTATAGTTTCTCAGGTTGTGGCTATTATTTGGGTTTTGGCTTTGATTTTGTCATTGGGGGGTGGGGTTTGGTGGGGGCACTCTCAGGTTAATGAGTTGGAAACTTTAATTCTGAATAAGGTGAATTATGACTTGTTTATTTTGAAGGCAGTAATGGCTGTTTTGTCTTTTGCTGCGCCTGTGTGGATGGCATGGTTGGCAACGAAGCAGCTAACCGAGCGATTCCGCATATCTGAGGATTATGCTTATAAGGCTGCTGTTTCAATGGCTTATCAGGGATATAAGCAGTTGGCAAGTGATATTGGGGAGGAGCATGTTGGAAAATTGTTTGATAAAACACTAGATACAATTGGTCAGCATCCCCTTCGTCATTTGAGTGGAAAAATTTATGGCAGTCCATGGCATGAGGCGTTGGATACCCCCGTGGCGATGGAAGCTGTCAAAGCTTTGCCGAAACTGATTGGTGATCTGAAAGATAAATCGCTTAATAAAAAGTCTGGTGAAAGTAAAAAAGATGAAGGCGAAGCCGAGGGGAAGAAAGAGAAGTAATATTTAAGCAGGTTGGGCCTGTTATCTGGAAGCGTGCCAAATTGTAGTGATTGATTTTGAAAGGGCAATGCGCATGACTGGAACGGAAATTCTGATTTTGGTTGTGGCATGGCTCATCATCTGGGGTGCCAAGACGGTGTACGCCAAGCATCTGAATGCCAAAATCGGGGAGCAGGAATTGGCGGTTCAGCGTGCCTGGACGGAAGCAAGTGTAGAGCATGCTCGTTTTGTCTCAAGATGGGCAGCGCGATCTGCGAGCAGACCAAAAACGCTACCGGCCCCTGCGACTTGGCCGCAGAGCGACAACGTGGACGTCACCACGGCCGGCAACCCGGCCGAGCTGGTCTGATCCCCCCCCTGTTTGCACCGCCCGGCGCGGGCCATACTGGCTCTGCGCTTCATGGCGTTCTCCTCTTGTAGTGCTACGGTGTGACAACCGACTCCAACCCCGGCCTTGTGGCTGGGGTTTTTTTGTTGTCCAATGAAACAGGTTATGCAAAATGAGAAAGGGCGGCGTGATGGGGTTTGGATACGATGATGTGGTTGAGAAAAATGTTGAAGTTTTTAAGGGCAATGAGTCAGTGGTTAGTGGAAAGCTAACTTTTGGAAAACTAAAAGGCATTGTAGTTTTTTTTGCAAATGATCTGCTTAGGGTAAATGCGCTGAGTGCGGGAGAGACGTATGGTCAATTGGTTTTGAAAGATGATGGCGGTGATTTTTATACAATAATAAATTGCACCGTTGAGGCTTTTAGCATTGAGGCAGAATTGATTCTGGAGGGGCGTAGTTTTTTATTAAATAAAGCTAAGTTATATGTTCGGTACAATGTTGTTTCTCGATGGTTTAATGATCGAAATGGCATAGATAGATCATCTTCAAGACAAGATCGTGTTGTGACATGGAGTGCAAATCAAGAACAATTCGAAGTCGAGGTGTTGAGTGTCGATAAACCATTCTCTGTTAAGAGTAGCTCTGCTAATGGTTGTCAGCGAGTGAATGAGGATTTTGTTATTCATGAGCATGTAAATTTCTGTATAGAACCTATTGGATGTGAATTTTCTATTATTGAGTTTAAAGATAGGGTGCATGAACTATTAGTGTATTTTGTTATTGTTATGGGTATGCCTGCCGATGTTAATTCAATTTATCTTCGGAATGATGATGGGGATGTTAGAGATGGCTACTTCCCTGCATTTGTAAGAGAGCCTAATCATGAGTATGAGTCTGCTGGCGGTTTATATGCATTTTTAACGGCCGATGATGTTAAAGATCATTGGCATGAATCATTGAATAACTATTTCTCAGTTGCGATGGTTAAGCGACGGGATTTGTGACTTAGGCTGGCTGGAATGAAAAGTTATAAAGGGTTTTGGGAGTATGAGGTTTTAGGGTATTTCTTCTTGTTGGAGGCATACGTTGATTCGGTTTATGTTGCCGATATGGAAAAGAGCAAGGCGAAGCCTAAGAATTTGAAGCTAAAAGAAGACATGAAAGAGTATGCAAAAACATTGCCGTCAGAGTATAAGGATAAGGTGTTGGAGTTTGCAAATAGGCTTAGTGTGAAAGAAATTGGCCCATCCTTTATGGATAAATATCGGTATGCGGTGAGTGTTTGCAATAAAGAGGTGGTTGAGATAATTTCTCTCAGCGATAGTGGAGTTAAGTTTGTTATGGGCATTAGGAATAAAATTGCTCATGGTGATAAGCATAATTTGTCGAAAGGAGATTTTGCTAAGGTTGGTGTTGTGATGAGCAAGATTGTTGCTCTATTGACATGCTGGGCGTATGATGACTTTGGTTTAAATGGGAAAGCGTTGAAGTTTTTGTTGCATTCTCATAATCGTCTCATTTTTCGAGCAAAATTAAATATTGAGGCTAGGGATAGGATTTCCAATCAGGCAAAGTTTATAAATGTATCTGTCAATGATTTTGAAAGGGCCAAGTCCCTTGATTCCGTTTTTGTTAGCCAAGGTGGGAATTACGTTTTATGTGAGAAATTATCCGAGCGCTTGGTTGAGTGGCGGAATGTCGCCAAACCGGGCAGAATTGATTGGAATAGTGTTTTTTCAGGGGTAGATGAAGATGCTGAAGTATACGAAATGGAGTTTTGCGGCAAGGCTTATTTAAGTTGTATTGATGCTGGAGAGGAGAGAAAAAAAGAATTGATTCTCGCGTATTTTGTTAAAGCTATTTTGCTTCCAGATGCGACGGCAGGTTGAAGTTCTGTTATAAATGGTTTGCCTATTTTTCATTGCATTTCCACTTGACATAGCCCGCCCGTGTGACCTCCTCCCGACTAACCGAGCGGTCTAAGCTGGAGATTTCTGGCTTAAAGGTGAGCAAGCCGGAACTCGCTCGGGGTCTGGTCGCCCAGCTGCGTCAAAACAAAACCGCACAGCCAGGCTGTGCGGTTTATCCCTAGGGATGAAACGCCGGGTGGCGTTAGTCGTTATTTCTGCTTGCCGCCGGCCGCGCGGGCGGCTTTCACCGCCAGGAAGCGCGAGAAGGCGTCGATGCGGGAGGCGTTGCTGCCATCCTGGATGCCGGCATCGCTCATCATGGTGTAGTAGGCGCTGGGCTGGAACAGCGCGGTGAACAGGTAGCCGCTGCGCAGGTAGTTGGTGTCCTTGCTGTTGCCGGCGCCGGTGGTGCCGTTGAGGCGGCCGGCGTAGTGGCGGTCGCCCAGGCGCATCACGTCGAGCACGGTGTTGGCGATGGGCGCCAGCTGCGCGGCTTTCAGGCCGTAGCGTCCGCTTTGATACAGCCGGTACAGGCCGGCGGTGTCCAGGCTGCCATGGCTGTTGTCTTCGCCGGAGGTGTCGGGCATGGTGTAGCCCCAATCGTAGGCGGGGTGGCCGGCCTTGTCGGTGTAGCGGGTGAGGCCGGACTGGAGGAACCAGTCCAGATTGGCTTGCAGGATCTGGTCGTAGCGTTTGACGCGGGCCGGGTCGTCTTTCAGCAGCTCATGCGCCTGTGCCAGGTTGAGGAAGCCGTAGCCGAACATCATCTGCTGGTTCCACGGCACGGGCAGGCCGGCTTTGTATGGCGCGTTGGCGGCGAAGTACATGCGGTTGCCGTCGGTCAGCTTGATCAGCGATTTCAGGATGTGCTGGTCAACCGTCTTGTCGGCTTGGCTCAGATAGGTCTTGGCGCGTTGCAGATAGGTGGCGCCGAAATGGAAGGGGTCGCCGCCGGCCACTTTCTGGTTGTATACCGCAGTGGTTTTCAGTATCTGCCGGGCGCAGCTGCCCAGGTGGCCCACTGGGTCGCCTTGTTCGCCGCCGGTCTGGATCGGGCTGACGTCCGGTTTGTTCGGCCATACCGGATCGATGCGGCCGGTCCAGATCACTCGCTGGCCAGCTGGCGCCGGCAGGATGTCGTTGCGTTCCGACAGCAGCGCGTCGCAGAAGGACACCATCTTGTCCAGCAGGGGCTGGCTCGGCGCGATGTCGTAAACCAGGGCCATGGCTTTCAGGTTTTCGCCGCTGCGGCCTTGCGCCCATTCGTTGTCGACATTGGATGCGCCCGGTTGCAGCCCCTGCGCGAAATCGACGAAGGACTGGATTTCGTTGCGGGTGACCGGGCCGTCCAGGCTGTCCACGGTCATGGCGGCCGCCTGCGCGGTTGCGCAGGCAAGGGGCAGGCTTATCGTCAGGGCAAGGTTCAGCAGGTTTTTTTGTTTCACGATCGATTCTTTCATCCGGAAGTAAACAAGGTGAGCAGCATTTAGCAATGCTTTTATCGAGTAAATATTCTATTTGAATTTTCATCGCAGCGGCAATGACAGCTTGCTGCCTTGTTTATGAAAGATGGCTCGGGGATGCGCCGGCCGATGCCTGCGCTGGATTTTTCCCGAGCGGGCGTTTCTTTTGGGACGGTCTGTGGAGTCTGGCAGGCGACGCCAAATCGGAGGGATGGCGCATCCCTCCGATTCAGGTTTGGGGAGCGGCTTATGCTTGCTGATTTCGGATCAGCTCGCGCCCGTGCGCGATCAGGTGATGGGCGATGGAGATCGGCGAGGGCAGCGTCGGCAGCGCGTCTATGTCAAACCAGCCGGCATCCTCGATTTCCCCTTCCTGCGGGCGGATGTCTCCGCCATCGTATTCGGCGGTGAAAGCCAGCATCAGCGAGTGCGGGAAAGGCCAGGATTGGGAGAAGGCGTAGCGCAGGTTTTTCACCTTGATGCCCACTTCCTCCCAGGTTTCGCGGTGCACGCACTCTTCCAGCGTTTCGCCGGGTTCGACGAAGCCGGCCAGCGCGCTGTACATGCCGGGCGTGAAATGCGGGCTGCGGGCCAGCAGCAGCTCGCGGCCGCGGCGGACCAGCACCATCATGGCGGGGGAGATGCGAGGGTAGTACACCTGGCCGCAACTGGGGCAATGCCGGCCCAGCTGATCGCTGTTTACCGCCAGCGGCGTGGCGCAATGGCCGCAGAAGCGGTGGCTGTGAAAGAACTGGCGCAGCTGGGCGGCGCGGGCGGCCGCCTGCACCTGGGCCGCGGGCATGGCCATCAACGCCGGCCGCAGAGGCAGCCATTCTCCCGCTTGCGGCGGGGCTTCGCCGACCAGATCCGCCATGAACAGATTGCTGTCTTCGTGGATGCCGAGAAAGCGCTGGCCGGTCAGCGCGCAGCCGGCAGGCGGATGCGCTGGCAGCTGCTGGTTTTGCAGCCAGAGCAGGCCGCCGTTGAAAATGCACCAGCGCGCGGGCAGTTCCGGCGCCGGCTGCTGCGGGAGTTCGAAAGGCATAAAAGGGCGATCCGATTGGAATCGCTCAGTTTACGCCGACTCCCGGCTCGGCGTACATCCAGTGCTCGCTCTGGCGCCGCACCACTTCGCTCAGCGATCCGCTCTGCTCGAACACCTGGCGCAGCCAGCGGCTGTCGCTGTGGCATTTCAATGCCCGCTGGCGCAGCGCCGCCAATTGGTGTTGGCTGCCCAGCGCCTCTGCGTGCGGTTCCAGCGCGCGCAGCGTGTCCAGCAGGTCTTCCTGCAGTCCCAGCTGGTTCTTGGAACGGGCATCCACCATCACGCCGTCGAAGCCGAAGCGACAGGCCTGGAAGCGGTTGTAGCTGTAGGTGAGGTAGGGTTCGGAGCAGATGTCGTTCCACTCTTCCTCGAAGCAGCGCCGCGCCAGCATCTGGGCGTAGGCGGCCAGTAGCACTGGGGTTTCGATGGAGAGCGGGGTGTCGCAGATGCGGATTTCCACGGTGCCGTATTCCGGCTTGGGCCGGATGTCCCAATAGAAGTCCTTCATGCTGGCGACGATGCCCAGCGCCTCCATCCGTTCGAAGTAGTCGTTGAACGCGCTCCAGCTATCCACCACCGGCATGCAGCCGGACAGCGGGAAGGCGTTGACGCTGGTCAGCCGCGAAGTCTGGAACGAGGTGTCCACGCCTTGGTAGAACGGCGACGACGCCGACAGCGCGATGAAGTGCGGAATGTAGCGGGCCAGGTAGTGGGTGAGCCGCACCGCGACGTCGCCGTCCGGACAGCCGATGTGGATGTGCTGGCCGTAGACGGTGAACTGCTTGGCCAGGTAGCCGTACAGCTCGGACACCAGGCGGTAGCGCTCCTTGGGATAAATGCGCTGGTCCTCCCAGTGCTGGAACGGATGGGCGCCGCCGCCGGCCAGGCCCAGATTGAGTTTGTGGGCGCTGTCCACCAGCAGCTTGCGGATGGCGAGCAGCTCTTCCAGCATCGCGTTGACGTCGCTATGGACAGCGGTGCCGATTTCTATCATGCCCTGGGTGATCTCGGGCTTGATGTCGAAGCCGTGCGGCTTGCGGTTGACCTGCAGCAGCAGATCGTCGGAGCCGCGGGTGAGGTTGTAGTCGCGGCGGTTCAGTATCATCAGTTCCAGCTCCACGCCCAGGGTGAGCGGCTGGCTTTGGTTGAATTCAAGCATGGTTGGCTCCTGCGGTTTCGCCGGCCAGGCGCAGGGCCAGTCGGGTGAGGACGGGGGCGACGATTTCGTTGATCAGCAATGCGGCCATCAGCGCCGCGCTGAAGCTGGTGGCGGCTTCGCCCAGCGACACGATGCCCAGGCCCAGCAGCAGCGCGGAGCCGCTGTTCATCGGACTGAGCGCCAGGCCCAGCCAGGCGCCCTGCTTGCGGGACAGGCCGTTGCCGCGCGCGGCCAGCCACCATACCAGCATGCCGATGCCGCTGCGCAGGATCAGGCACAACAGCGCCAGCTGCCAATGCGAGGCGAGCGCCTGAGGCGACAGGTGGGCGCCGGCGGATACGAAGAAGGCGACGGTGAAGACATGGCTCAGCGACAGGATGCCCGGTTCGCTGACGGTGTAGCCGTGGCGCAGCGTGCGGGTGCTCATGCCGGCCACCAGCAGCGCCAGCAGGGCCAGCAGTTGCAGCATGTCGGCGGCGCCGACCAAGAGCGCGATCAGGCCGAACAGCAGCACGCGCTGCGCCTCGCGCTGATGGCCGCCCAGCCAGCGGTTGAGCTGGGTGGTGACCAGGCCGGCGACCAGGCCCAGCGCCACCGAGCCCAGGATCAGCCAGCCCGGCATCAGGATGCCGTCCTCCACGCTGTGGTCGGAGGAAAGATGGGTGTAGGACAGCGCCAGCGCGAAGCCGGCCATCGCCAGCAGGCTGGACAGCGCGGTGGCGGTCAGCAACCGCTCGCTGACCTGGCCGTCGGCGCGCGATTCGCGCACGATCTCCAGCACCACGATGGGCGATGTGGCCATGCCCAGCGCCGCCAGCATCAGGCTGGCCGGCGCGCCGAAGCCATTGCCGTTCAGCAGCGCGAACAGCGCGCCGAACACCAGCAGACAGTAGAGCAGAGTGGTGGCGAGCAGGGTTTTCTCCACCCGCAGCCAGCGCAGGTCCACGCGGCGGCCGGCTTCGAATAGCGCGATGCCCAGCGCCAGCTGCACGAACAGCGAAGCTTCGTTCAGCAATTGCTGATTGAGCAGGTTGAGATTGTAGGGGCCGATGATGAGGCCGGTGGCGATGTAGCCGGTGATGGCGGGCAGGCGCGCCACGCGCACCGCGATCTGGCCGCCTATCACGCCCAGCGCCAGCAGAATGCCGAACGCTGCCAGCGGATTCAGCATCAGATTGGGCCAGAGAGGGAGGGTCATTATGGTTTCTCCTGTATTGCAGGGCGGGGCATTGAATTGCTCCTTCCCCGCCCTAAGGTATCAATGACTGACGCGATTCCGAGCCAAGAGTTCATGCTATTAGACTGGATGCGCCGCCTGGGCGGCAAACGGATACCGGCCGCCTTGCTGTCGTGGTTGCGGGACGAGGCGGGCGGCATGCCGCTGCTGGTCGGTTTGTCGACCGAAGAAACAGACCGTTTGGTCAGGCTGGCCGGCGAACTGCTGCTGGCCAAGACCATCACCGGCCTGGAAGACATGGAAGTGGACGACGCCATGCGCTGCCGGCTGGCCCTGCAACTGGCGCTGCCGGGCATGAACCTGGGCATGCGCGCCTATGAAAACTGGCGCGAGGCGATACTGTACCCGGCCCCGTTCGTGGCGCGCAACCGCTGGCAGGACGGGATAGGGCTTACCCACGAGGGCGAGCAGGTACTGATCGGCCAGGCCCACTACCAGGGACCATTGGTGTTTTCCTGGCCGGACGTCAACGAATCGCCGTTGCTGGACGGCTGGAACGTGGTGATCCACGAGACAGCCCACCAGTTCGACATGCTGGACGGCCCGGCCAACGGCGCGCCGCCCTTGCACAAGGGCATGGACCGCGCCGCGTGGAGCCGGGCCTGGAACCAGGCCTACCGGCAGTTCTGCCGCGAGGTGGACCACGGGGTGGAGGGGTGGCTGGACCCGTACGCCAGCGAAAATCCGGCGGAATTCTTCGCCGTGCTCAGCGAGGCCTTCTTCGAAATCCCGCATCTGGCGCGGCGGGATTATCCCGAGCTGTACCGGCTGCTGAGCCAGTTCTATTGCCAGGACCCGGCGGCGAGGCTGCCGCCGGTGGACGAAGAGAGCGTGATGCCGGTTCAGCCTTCCTGAGCCAGCGCCGCCGAGCCGGTCTTCCTGCCGGCGAACAGCAGGTAGCAGCCGACCAGCAGGCCGATCAGGCATTGCAGCATCAGGTAGTAGGCCGGCGCCAGCGCGTCGTACTTCAGCCAGATGGACAGCAGGATGGGCGTGAGTCCGCCGGCGAAAGCGTAGGCGACGTTATACGAGAAGGACAGGCCGGAGAAGCGCACTTGCGGCGGGAAGGCGCGCACCATCACCAGCGGCACCGCGCCGACGATGCCCACGCTGAAGCCCAGCAGCGGATACAGGGTGTACAGCTGGCCGGCGTGCGCCGCCATCGACGAGTAGAACGCGTAGCTGCTGGCAGCCAGCAGCAGGCTGCCGCCGATGAAGGTGGGGCCGCTGCCCAGGCGGTCGCTGGACACGCCGGCCACCAGGCAACCCAGCGTCAGCGCGACGATGGCCAGGCTGTTGGCGCGCAGCGTGTCCACCGCCGGCAGGCCGAACTGCTTCTGCAGATAGGCCGGCGCCATCAGGATGGCGACGACGATGGAAATGGCCAGGAACCAGGTGACGAACATCGACAGCGCGACGGCGGCCTTGTGCTTCTTCAGCACGGTTTTCAGCGGCAGCTCCTCGGACAGGGCCTTGCGCGCCTGCATCTCGGCGAATACCGGCGTCTCGTGCAGCCATTGGCGCAGTTGCATCGCCACCAGGCCGAACACGCCGCCCACCAGGAAGGGCACGCGCCACGCCCAGTCGGCGATCTGCTGCGGGCTGAAGGCCAGGTTGATGGCGGTGGCGATCAGCGAGCCCAGCAGGATGCCTATGGTCAGGCCGGAGGTGATCACGCTGCAGGCAAAGCCGGTGTGGCGCGCCGGCGCGTGCTCGGCGACGAACACCCAGGCGCCCGGCACCTCGCCGCCTATCGCCGCGCCCTGCAGGATGCGCATCGCCAACAGCAGCAACGGGGCGGCCATGCCGATTTCGTGGTAGGTGGGCAGCATGCCCATGGCCAGCGTAGGCAGCGCCATCAGCACGATGCTCAGCGTGAACATGCGCTTGCGGCCCATCAGGTCGCCGAAATGCGCCATCACGATGCCGCCCAGCGGGCGCGCCAGATAGCCGGCGGCGAAGATGCCGAAGGTTTGCAGCTGGCTCAGCCAGTCCGGCATGGATGGCGGGAAGAACAGCTTGCCCAGCACCACGGCGAAAAACACGAAGATGATGAAGTCGTAGAACTCCAGCGCGCCGCCCAGCGCGGCCAGGAACAGCGTCTTGCAGTCCTGCCGGTTCAATGGGCGGTGCGGCGAGAGGGAGCGGGTGTCCATGCGGCGATTTCCTTTGTCTTGGTATGGTTATGTATCGACCGTATGGTTGTGGAATGTAAGGTCGTGCCGAGCAGATTAAATGACGGCGGCGATGTCTGACAATAAGACTCGTTCGCGGCGCGCGGTTGTTCGGGCACTGTCTTCATCCGGCAATGCTAGACTCGGACCGTCGCGTATCGAATCATGGAGGCTCCGATGCTGGAGTTCATCGGCAGGATGCTGCTTGGCGTGCTGGACTTTATCCTGGACCTTTACCTGATACGCGTGATCCGGCGGGGAAGAGGCCATCCGCCGCGTCCGATGGCGGAGGATGCCGCCAACCTGGCGCTATGGGAGTGGCTGATCCTCCCCATCTACGGCTTGGCGGCGGTGCTGGCCGGCTTCCTGATGGGCGCGGCGGGCGTTCCCATCTTCCTGTGCGTGGCGATACCCGGCATCGCGGCGCTGGTCTGCGGGTTGAGGTCTTTCAGGAGACGGATGGATCTCTAAGCCTGCTCATGTCGAGGCTGCGGCTATCCCCGCTGCGGCTGGCGGATTTAATCCGGATTGTCTTTGCCCAGCGGAAAGGTCTTTGAGCTGGCGGCGTATTGTTTTGTCACTTCGGCATGGACCATCAGTCTGGATGGTCTCAGGATGGGGCCTGCCGCTGCGTATAGCCGGTCCGGATCGGGGCCGTACAGGTACAAAAAGCCGTCATTGCCGTCCAGATGCAGCTCGGTTTCGCCCAATTCGCCGGCCTTGGCGCGGTTGATCGCGCTGGCGAGCTTGCGCTCCAGGGCGCGGATTGTGGCGAGATCTTGCGGATAATAGTCGAAGCGGACCGTGATGGCCGGCTCCGGCAGTTTCTGTGTCGGCGGCGCGGCAGCGGCGGCCGCGGAAAAGGCGAGAAGCAGGGCGGAGAGAAGCCCCCATATTGCGATATTGCGAACGCCGGGTTCCTGAGAGAAAGATGAATCGCCATGATACGGGCCTGCTGGACCCATGTCGCGCAGCGGCGCGGCCGCGCCTGAACCATCGCCCGTTTTTTTCATTTCACCGCCCCGTCCATTCCCCGCATGAAGTAGCGCTGGCACAGCGCGAACACCGCCAGCACCGGCAGGATGGTCAGCACCGCGCCGGCGGCCACCATCCGGGTGGAGGTGGCGAACGCGCCTTTCAGATAGAGCACGCCGACCGACAGCGGATACAGGTCCGGCGTTTTCAGCACCACGCTGGGCCAGACGTAGACGTTCCACGACCACACCAGCGTGAAGATGCCCAGCGTGGCGAGGTAGGGCAGGGACAGCGGCAGGCAGATGCGGCGGAACACCTGCCAGTCGCTGGCGCCGTCCATTCGCGCGGCGTCGACGATCTCGTCCGGAATCTCCTCGAATGCGTGCTTCATCAGATAGATGCCGAAAGCGCCGGCGATGGATGGCAGCACCACGCCCAGCCGGCTGTCGTCCAGGCCCAGCCGGCTGATGGTGACGTAGTTGCTGATGAAGTTGATCTCGCTGGGCAAGAGCAGGGTGGCGATGATGGCGTAGAACACCGCCTGCCGGCCGCGGAAGCGCAGCTTGGCCAGCGGAAACGCCGCCAGCGCCGACACCGCCAGCGTGCCCAGCGTGGTCAGGCCGGAAATCCACAGCGAATTCCAGAAAAAGCGTCCCAGCGGGATGGCGTCCCACACCGCGGCGAAGTGTCGCCAGCCGGCGTCCTTCGGCCACAGCGGCGACGGGAAGTCGAACACCTGCTCGCCGTTGCCGACGGCGATGCCCAGCGTCCACAGGAAGGGATAGACGCAGGCGAAGGACAGCGCGAGCAGCAGCAGGTAGTCGGGCAGGCGGCGCAGCAGTTTGCGCGGCGCGGCGTGGTTCAGGGCGATGGCGGTCATGTCGTCCTCAGCGGTGATCGGCGCGGATCAGCTTGAAATTCAGCCAGGCCAGCAGCAGGCAGACCAGGGTCAGCACCAGCCCAGCCGCGCTGCCGCGGCCGAAGTCCAGCTGGTTGAAGCCCTGGTGGAAGGCGTAGTAGAGCGCGGTGTAGGTGGCATTCATCGGCGCGCCGCGCGTCATCACCAGCACTTCCTCGAAGGCCTTGATCGCGTCCAGCGTGGAAATCAGGCTGCAAAACAGGATGGTGGGCTTGAGCATGGGCAGGGTGATGCGCCAGAAGCGCTGCCAGGCATTGGCGCCGTCCAGCCGCGCGGCTTCCTGCATCTCGGCCGGAATCGCCTGCAGGCCGGCGAGATACAGCACCATGTAATAGCCGATGCCGCGCCAGAAGGTGACGAACATCACCGAATACAGCGCCAGATCCTCGTCGCTGAGAAAACCGACATCGTGCTCCTTCGGTACCCATCCCAGCCAATGCAGCGCGCCGTTGAGCACGCCGTAATCGGCGTACATCCAGTTCCACATGATGCCCACCACCGACACCGTGGTGATCACCGGCAGGTAAAAGGCGGCGCGGAACCACTTGATGCCAGGCAGCGCCCGGTTCACCAGCACAGCCAGCGCGATGCCGGCCAACTGGATGGCAGGTACCACCAGCAGGTAGCGCAGCGAATTGCCCAGCGCCAGGATGAACACCGGGTCGTCCAGCAGGTAGCGGAAGTTGTCCAGGCCCACCCACTGCGGCGGCGAGATCAGGTCGTAGCGGGTGAAGGCGACATAGCTGCCGAACAGCAACGGCCAAAAAGTGAACACGCCCATCAGCAGCAGGGCGGGTGACAGGAACAGCCAGGCGTTGCGGGTGGAAGTCGGCGTCATGCTTGCGGTCCGGCTTGGCCTTCAAAAGAAAAAGCGCCCCTGCCGGAAGACGCGGCGAGGAGCTGAGGAGGGAAGCGGTTTATTTCAGCTGGCGGTTCCAGAAGGCGACGGCGTCGTCCAGCGCCTTCTGGGCGTCCTTCTTGCCGGTGACCGCGGCTTCCACGTTGTCGACCAGATTCTTTTTCAGATCGCCGACATTGGGCACGCCGATCAGCACCAGGGTTCGAATGTTGAGCGCCACCTTGGCGCCTTCGATGCGCGCGCTTTCTATCGCGCCGCCGCCGGCCGAGGTCTTGACGAAATAGCTGTCGGCCAGCGCCCGGCGGGTGGAGGGGAAGGTGGCGCCGGTCACTTTGGCGAAGGCCAGCTGCTGGGCGTCGCCGGTCAGAAACCTGGCGAACTTGACCGCTTCCTGCTGCGTCCGCGCCGGCAGGCCCTTGGATACCGACCAGCTGAACAGATAGCCGCCCTGGGCGATCTTGGCCGGTCCCAGCGGCGCCGGCTGCACCACGGTGGCGGCGTAGATGTTGCGCGCGTCGCTCTGGGTGCGCTGGGCCGAGGTGGGCGCGGTTTCCATCATCGCCAGCCGGCCGCTGTTGTACAGTTTGATGCTGGCCTGGTAATTGTCATCGGCGAACAGATTGTCCCTGGCCATAGCGCCGGCCTTGTAAGCGTCGGCAAGCTTGCGGATCAGCGCGGCGTGCGCGGGGCTGTTGAACACGGCCTTGCCGTTCTGGATCAGCGGCAGGCCTTGGCCCAGCATGATGCCGTCTATCTGGCCCAGCTGCGGCAGCAGGCCGGGCACGCCGGTCTTGGCCTTGATGATCTTGGCCAGGCGCAGCTCGTCGTCCAGGCTGGCGATCGGCCGTTTCGGGTCCAGGCCGGCTTTCTTGAACAGCTCGCCGTTGATCACCAGCACATTGATGTTGTTGTACCACGGCAGGCCGTACAGCTTGCCGCCGAAGCTGAGGTCGGCCAGCGCGTTGGGCAGATAGGCCGCCTTGTCCGCGCCCAGCGCGGCGTCCAGCGGAATCAACGTGCCTTTCTGCGCGTATTTGAACAGGCGCGGCACGTCGTGGTTGACCAGCGCCGGCGGGCGGCCGGCGGCGATGGCGGCGTTGAGCTTGGTTTCGAAGTTGTCGTTGAACACGTCCACCCACTGCACTTCCACGTCGGGATGCTGCGCCTCGTAGGTTTTCTTGACGTTGGCGAAGTAGCCGTCGAAGGTGGGCTTCAGCGAGTCGGTCCAGAACTCCAGCCGGACTTTTTCGGCATGGGCGGACAGGCTGCAGGCCAGCAGCGCGAACGCGGCCAGCGCGGGGCGGAACGGTTTCATCGTCTTCTCCTTATTGTTGCGGGTTCGAGCGTTGCAGCAGCAGCAAGGCGCCATGGGCGGAATCGCCGCGCGGCGCGACGAGGCGCTGGCGGAAGCCCGGCGGCAGCCAGTCGCGCAGCGCCTGGCCCAATCCGCCGCACAAGGCCACCGGCAATTCGTCTTTCGGGTCCAGCGCGCGGGCGATGGCCCAGGCGTCCTCACCGGCTTGGCGCAGCAGCGCGTCGGCTTCCGGGTCGACGCGGGCGGCGCTCAGCGCCAGCGGCGCCAGCCGGGCGAACTGGGATGGCGTGGCGCGGCCGTTCCAGTTCATCATCGCTTGCCAGTCGCCGCCGACGAATTCCAGCACCGCGCGCGTCAGCGGACTGTGGCTGCGGCGGCCGTCCAGCGCCATCTGGGTGAGCTGGGCGGCGCGCTGGCCCAGCCAGGCCCCGCTGGCCTCATCGCCGCTGGGATAGCCCCAGCCGCCCACCTCGCGGTGGCTGCCGTCGGAATACAACGCTTCGCCTATGCTGCCGGTGCCCAGCGCCACGATGATGCCGGGCTGGCCGCCGTGCGCGCCCAGCAGGGTGGTGTAGCCGTCGGTGGCCAGGCGAAGCTCGGCGAAGTCCGGAGCCAGCGCCTTGAATTCGCTCGCCCACTGTTTGTTGTGAACGCCGGACAGGCCCAGCCCCAGCGCGCACTCATGGACGGGCGGCACGGGAAGGCCGGCCTGCTCGAAAGCGTTGTTCAGCGTGGAGCGCACGGCTTGCCAAGCCTTGCCGATGCCCAATGACAGCGCCGAGGCGTCGCCTTCCGACTGGGCCAGCGGGGAGCCGTCGGCCGCGTTCAGGCGGATGCGGGTGCCGGTGCCGCCGCCATCCACGCCTATCAGGTATCGGATGCTTGGATTCATCGCTTGCCGGGCTTGCGGCCCGCCTCGTTCGAATGATGACATTTGAATTTTCACCAGTAAAGCATTCGAATTTTATTTCGTCAACTTGATTTATTTAAGTGCCGCTCGATGACAATGGCTTGTTTGGCCGGTGCGTCGCCGTCATACTTCCGTTTCATGAAAAAAACATCATCAGCCGCCGAGCCGCGCACGGTGTCGGGCACCAATCTCGAATACGCCCGCTCGCATAACCGCCGCGCGGTGCTGGAAACCGTGCGCCTGAACGGCCAATTGACCCGGGCCGATCTGGCTCGGCTGACCGCGCTGACGCCGCAGACGGTGTCCAATATCGCCGCCGAGCTGCTGGACGCGGGCATGCTGCTGGCGGGGCAGCCTTTGCGGGAGGGGGCGCGCGGACAGCCCGCCATTCCGCTTACCCTCAATCCGGACGGCGCTTACGCGGTGGGGATGCAGCTGGATCACCAGATGCTGGTGGCCTTGGCGCTGGATTTGTCGGGCCGGGTGCGGGTCAGGCTGGAGGCGCCGGTGAGTCGCCCGTCGCCGGACGAAGCATTGCCGCTGATCTCGGATCTGCTGCAGCGGCTGAGGCGGGAGTCCGGTCTGGACTGGGGGCGATTGCTGGGCTTGGGCCTGGTGATGCCGGGGCCGTTCGGCGTGGAGGGGATGACCTCGGTGGGGCCGACCACGTTGCCTGGGTGGGAGGGCGTGGACGCGGCGGGGCTGGAGCGGGCGCTGGGCCTGCCGGTGCTGCTGGAAAAGGACGCCACTGCGGCGGCGATAGGCGAGCGGCTATACGGCATGGCCAGCGAGCTGCGCAATTTCGTTTACCTGTTCATCGGCGCCGGGCTGGGCGCCGGCCTGTTCCTGGATGGCCGGCTGTACACCGGCGGCCGGCGCAACGCCGGCGAAGCGGGGCACATGATGGTGGTGCCGGCCGGCCGGCCCTGCGATTGCGGCAACTGCGGCTGCCTGGAACGCTACGTATCGCTGCAGGCGCTGTACGAGGAACTAGGCATCGCCGGCGGACCGCTCGCCACGCCGGAGCATCTGGCCGCGCGGGGGATAGACGCCGCCGGAGAGCGCTGGCTGGACGCCGCGGCCGGGCCGCTGCGGCAGGCGATCAATATCCTGGAATCCATGCTGGACATCGACGCGGTGGTGCTGGGCGGATTGCTGCCGCCAGTCTGGCAAGAGGCTTTGATGGCGCGGCTGCATCCGTTGCCGCTGTCGGTGCGCAGCAGCAGCGGAGAGCGCGTGCGGCAGGGCAGCGCCGGCCGCGACGTGGTGGCGCTGGGGGCGGCGGCCTTGCTGGTGTTCGACGAATTCAATCCGCAATACGAGGTGCTGCTGAAGGGCGGCCGGCGCTGAGCGCGCGGAATCAGACTGGAGGGCGATGATGGCGATGCGGTTCCTGTTCAATCATCTGGGCTTCGAGCGAAAGGCGGCCAAGCCGATATTGCTGCAGGCGAAGGCCGGCGCGGCGGTGGATGCCGTGGCGGTGCTGGATGCCGCCGGCAAGGTGGTGATGCGCGCGCCGTTGCGGGCGCTGGGCAGCGTGAACGGCTGGGGTGACGATCACTATTGGCGCGCGGATCTCGACGAACTGACCCAGCCCGGGCGCTATCAGCTGTGGCTGGAAGGCAGCGCGCCGCCGCTGGTGTCGGCGCCGTTCGAGGTGGCGGATGGCCTGTACGGGCCGGCGCTGTTGTCCGATCTGGTGTTCTATTTCAAGTCGCAGCGCTGCAGCGGCCTGTACGACCAGGCCGATCGCGCGGCGCCGGAAGAGGGCGGCGACGCGCGGCGCGACGCGCACGGGGGGTGGTTCGACGCTTCCGGCGATTGCTCCAAGTATCTGAGCCACCTGTCCTATGCCAATTATCTGAATCCCCAGCAGACGCCGCTGCTGGTCTGGAGCCTGATCCAGGCGCGGCAAGCCTTGCCGCAACAGGGCAAGTGGTTCGACGAGCGCCTGGTTGACGAGGCGCTGCATGGCGCCGATTTCCTGCTGCGGATGCAACATGAATCGGGTTTCTTCTACCAGACCCTGTTCGATGGCTGGAGCAAGGACGAGGGCCGACGCAGCTTGTGCGCCTATTCCACGCAGCAGGGCGTGCGATCTTCGGCATTTCAGGCGGGCTGGCGCCAGGGCGGCGGCATGGCGGTGGCGGCGCTGGCTGCGGCGTCGACGCTGCCGCGCGACGGCGAAAGCGAGCGGGCGGAATATCTGGCGGCCGCGCGGCAAGGTTTCGCCCATCTGCGGGAGCATGGCCGCGATTATTTGCCGGACGGCGAGGAAAACCTGATCGACGACTACTGCGCGCTGCTGGCCGCCTGCGAACTGTATGCGGCCTGCGGCGACAGCGATTACGCCGACGCGGCGGCGGAGCGCGCGGCCGGCTTGCTGGCCCGACAGCATGGCGACGGCTGGTTCTGGCTGGATCGCCGGCAAGGCCGCAGTTTCTGTCACGCGTCCGATGCAGGCCTGCCCTATATGGCGCTGGCGCGCTACCTGGAAACCTTGCCGGACGGCCCTTGCGCCGAGGCCGTGGAGCGGGGGTGGAAGCTAGGACTGCGTGGCGAGTTGGCCCGCAGCGCGGGGGGCAACCCTTTTGGCTATCCGCGGCAATGGGTCAGGCAGGCGGGCGAGATCGAAGGCGCGCGTTTTTTCATGCCGCAGCGCAATGCCAGCGGCTATTGGTGGCAGGGCGAGAACGCGCGGCTGGGCTCGCTGGCCGCTGCCGCCTGGCGCGGCGCGGCGCGCTGGCCGGAGCTGGCGGAAGACCTGGATGCCTACGCCCAGGCCGCTGTGGACTGGGTGTTGGGCCGCAATCCATTCGATGTTTGCATGTGGCAGGGGCATGGGAGGAACAATCCGCGTTACGAGCCGGGCTACTGCAACGCGCCCGGCGGGGTTTGCAACGGCGTCACCGCCGAGCCGGGAAGGGGCGATGGCATCGCCTTCCTGCTGCCGGAGCAGACCGACATCAGCCAGTCATGGCGCTGGAGCGAGCAGTGGCTGCCCCATGGGGCCTGGCTGATGCTGGCTTTGGCGCGGCGGCAGGCGATAGGCGGGGAATAAGAGTTATTGATATCAATCAAATTTTATTGTTTGTTTTTTAATATCAATGTCATTTTTTCTTGGCTTGCTTCACGATAGGCGACGCGGCGAGAAAGCCACTGGCATCGAATCGCCGCGATGACAACAGGAAAGGAACCGTGATGAAGTCCAAGATACTGCTTGCCCTGGCGGCAGGCGCGGCTTTTGCTGGAGCCAGTCCGTCCGTTCTGGCCGATTCCAATCAGGATTGCGATACGCGCTTCGCGATCATCGGGCCGGGGTTCAACCAGTTGAACACCAACGCCACCATCAACTACATCGGCGCGGTGTCGCCCAACCGGCTGTTGATCGCCGGCAATGTAAATGGCTACAAGGTGACCGGTTACATGGACCTGGTGGGTTTCACCGCCAGCGGATCCTGGGGCGACGAGGCGGGCGCGGCAGGCAGCGGCGGCGGAATCACTTCGATCGAAGTGCGCGACAAGGTCATGATCGTGTCCGGACAGGTCAGGCAAGGCGGCCCGCGGGGGCCTATCGGCTACCGGACCGCCCAGATCCAGTTCGCGGGCGACGTGTCGTTCTCCGGAGGCAGCGCCGGCAGTTCCGGCATCTCCAAGATCAATTACATCATTCCCTGGCCGTCCAATGTGACGAATCCCAACAAGGGCCTGCTTCTTGGCGGGACCGTGTTCGACAATCGCGGGCTGCCCAGCGGCAGTTTCCATTCGCCGAGCGCCATGTTGTGCAAGCCGGCGGCGACCAAGAAATAAGGAGCGGCGCGGACGCAAAAAAAACGGCGGGGATTCCCGCCGTTTTTCATTTCAAGCTCAACCTTACTGCGCGTTGCTGCGCGGACCGCGGTTGCCTTGGTAGCCGCCTTCGCGACGCTGGCCTTGGTAACCACCTTCGCGGCGATTGCCCTGATAGCCGCCGCGGCTGCCGCCGCCATTGCCGCGACGATCGCCGTAACCGCCCGGCTTGCCGTTGCGACGCGGGCCGCCCTTGGACGGGCGACGGGTCGGCTCCATGCCTTCGATCACGCCTTCGGCGATGGAACGCTTCAGGTATTGCTCGATGCGGCGCACTTTGTGCGACTCTTTCGCTTCCGCCAGGGTGATGGCGGTGCCGTCGCGGCCGGCGCGGCCGGTACGGCCGATGCGGTGCACGTAGTCTTCAGCTTGCTTCGGCAGGTCGAAGTTCACCACGTGGGTGATGGTCGGCACGTCGATACCGCGGGCGGCCACGTCGGTGGCGACCAATACCTTGATGCGACCGCGACGCAGGTCGTTCAGGGTGCGATTGCGCCAGCTTTGCGGCATGTCGCCGTGCAGGCAGGCGGCGGAGTAGCCCTGATCAGACAGCTTGTCGGCCAGCTCTTCGGTATACGCCTTGGTGGCGGAGAAGATCACGCACTGGTCGAAGCCGGATTCCTTCAGGATGTGATCCAGCAGGCGATGCTTGTGGTTCAGGTCGTCCGCGTACAGCAGGTGTTCGTCAATGGTGCCGCCGGAAGTTTCGGTGCGGGCGATCTCGATGCGTTGCGGATCGCGGGTCATCTTTTCAGCCATGCGGCCGACGATGCCGTCCAGCGTGGCGGAGAACAGCACGGTCTGACGCGATTCCGGGGTGGCCTTGACGATGGCTTCGATGTCGTCGATGAAACCCATGTCCAGCATGCGGTCGGCTTCGTCCAGCACCAGCATTTCCAGGCGGGAGAAGTCGATGCGGCCGGAGCGCATGTGGTCCATCAGGCGGCCCGGAGTCGCCACGATCAGATCGATCGGGCGGGACAGGGCGCGAATCTGGAAGCCGAAGGAAGAGCCGCCCACCAGGCAGGCGGTCTTCATCCAGCGCAGGTCCTTACCATATTCCAGAGCGTTCTTTTCAACTTGCTGCGCCAGTTCGCGGGTCGGGGTCAGCACCAGCACGCGCGGGCCTTGGCCCTTGCCGGTGGAGCGTTCCGACAGCTTGGTCAGCGCAGGCAGCAGGAAAGCGGCGGTCTTGCCGCTGCCGGTTTGAGCGGAAACCAGCAGGTCGCGGCCAGCGATGGCGGCCGGGACGGCTTCGGCTTGAACCGAGGTGGGGGAGGTGTAGCCGGCAGCTTCCAGAGCGCGCAGGATGGTCGGGGCGATGCCCAGATCGGAAAAGTTCATGTATGTCCTTTCAGGCCGGATGATGCCGGCGTCACTTATAGCCAGATTTCGTGGCGGTTATACGGCGCCTTTGGGCCGCAAATCATCGGCACTAACCTGGCAAGCGGCGAACAGCGGTCCAGTCGAAAGCGACATTATTGCTTGGACGAAGCCTGGTAAAGGGTCAGGGACGATGAAAACACACTCGGGCAGAGGCGTGGTGTGGGTTTGCCCGGTGAAATTACAAGAGGCCGGACTGTACATTAATTACGGCCCCAAGGCAACACTTTTCTGAAAAATGGCCGGATAAGTATTTGATTGTTTGTGTCTTGATTTGGACTATCCGCAAAAATAGCCTGCGATCGCCCTACCGGGCGGGGGGCGGGGCTGGCGAAGCCATCCCCGCTCGCTACACTGCACTATAAGGCAGCAGGCTGGGGGCGGGCGGATGCGGATGGGGCGGAAGTTGGCGGTGTGGCTGTCGCGGCGGGCGGCCGGGGCGGGCGCCGCGCCGGTGTATGCGCTGGCGGTGCTGGCGTGCGCGTTGCCGGCGCTGTTCCTGCCTTGGTGGCTGGGCCGGGCGGGATTTGATCCGCCGGACTGGCGCGGATGGACGCTCGGCGCGGAGGTGGGGGTTCTGGCCGCGCTGGCCGGGGCGATGTTCGCCGGCTGGCTGCGGCGCGGCGCGGGCGTGCGCAGCGCCAGCGACTGGGAAATACTGGAAGGCATACGCAACCAGGAGTTTTTCGTCCACTACCAGCCCATCGTCACCGCCGCGGGCGGAGAGTGCGTCGGCGCGGAAGTGCTGGCGCGCTGGCGCCATCCGATGCAGGGCAATGTGAGGGCCGACCTGTTCATCCGGGAGGCGACCGAGGCGGGGTTGATCGTGCCGCTGACCCGCTATCTGCTTAAGCGGGCGGCCGGCGAGTTGCGCCAGGTGGCCTTGCCGCCGGGTTTCATCGTCGGCGTCAATATCGCCGGCGAGCATCTGGCGATGCCGGAACTGGCGGACGATTGCCGGGAAATGCTGGAGATGCTGCGGGCCAAGCAGGCGGCGTTGGTGCTGGAAATTTCGGAGCAGACGCCATTGAGCGAGGCGTCCGGCGCGCAGGAGGTGATCCGAAGGCTCAAGCGGGAGGGGGTGAGGCTGGCGCTGGACGATTTCGGCTCCGGCTATGCCGACAAGGACTATCTGCGGCGCTGGGATTTTGATTATCTGAAGGTGGAAAAAGGCTTCGCCTCCGCATTGGGGCAGGACACGCTGCGCGGCAATGTGCTGGACGGCCTGTTGCCGTCGTCCCGCCAGCTGGGCGTGAGCGTGATCGTCAAGGGCGTGGAGACCGCAGGTCAGCAGAACTATCTGAAAGCGAGTGGATTCGAGTTGCTGCAGGGATTCTATTTCGGCAAGCCGATGGCGCTGAGCCACTTCCGGCAGTGGCTGTACTCCGGGGTTATCCAGGACCGGTCGCCTACGCGGCGAAAGGGCGGCGGCCATTAGATGCCTGGCGCGGGTTTTGGGGACGGGTTGGGGCATGGGGCCGCGTTTGCTACAATGCGGCCCTTTTTATTTCGAAGGAAGCAGTGGCATGGAATACGCCGTGCAACGCTACGCCGTCACCCGGCCTTGGGCCAAGCGAGTGGGGCAGCTGTATGCCCAGACGGTCCAGGCCGCCGAGGCGCGGGCGCAGATGAAGGATGTGATCAAGCGCGAGCTGGAGCGCGCGGCGCAAGTGTTCGAGATTCCGCAGGCCACCATCGTCTGCGAATTGGCGTTGGCCGAGGCCTGGGGACACTTCGCTCGCCACGGGCGCGTGGTGTCCCATCTGGATGGCGCGTTGGCGGCAGCCTTGGCCCACACCCGGCAGCCGTCGAACCTGCCCGATACGCTGAATCTCCCCGCAGCGGCCTTCTTCCTGCATGTGCCGGGCGAGGGCGGGGCCTTCATCGCGCATCAGCCGGAGCGCCGGGCCTTGCTGCTGACGATGGTGCGGATGGGCTTCGCGCCGGATGGCGTCAATTGGCTGCAGGCGGCGGATCAGGTGGAGTTGGCGCGGGTGGAGTACCCGGGCGAGCTGGCGCCGCAGCTGGAAAATGTGGCCGCCGATTGGCAGGGGCTGCTGTCTTCCGTATTGAACGGCCTGGCGATGATGACTCAGCCCAAGCTGGAGCTGGCCAAGGGCTGGGAGGCTTCCGCGCCGGCGGAATGGGTGGCGGAAGCCGCGCATCCCTCGTGTGTGAAAACCCGGCAGAAGGCGCGCAGCCAGCTGTTGAAGTCCGGCTTCGGCGAGGTGACTTTCTGCCGGGTGCCGGAACTGGCCGATGGCGTCGAATACGCCAGCCAGGGTTACTGGCGCCGCCAGTCTTTCGGCGCGGACAAGGCGCATTCGCGCCTGGTATGGGTGGCGCCGCGCTGAGTTTGGCGGGCAGGCCTTGCCCGGCGGCGCGAACGCGCTTGCCGAGGAGATGAAACGCCCGGTCTAGCCGGGCGTTTTTTTGGGGAGCCGATTGCGCTGGCGTCAGTACTCGTTGAGCAAGGTGCGGATCAGCTCGCGCATCTTGTCCATGTCGAAAGGCTTCTGGCAGCAGGCGGCGATGCCGGCGTCCTCCAGGTCATCCTTGCCGATATTGTCGCTGTCGCTGGTGATCATCATCACCGGCGTGTCCGGCTGGAGGCCGCTGCTGCGGACGTGGCGGGCGAAGTCCAGTCCGTCCATGCCCGGCATGTGGTAGTCGGTGATGATGAGCTTGAACGGCTCCTGCTCCAGATAGGGTATGGCCGCTTCGCTGCTGGCCGCCTCGCAGAAATGCTCGAAGCCCAGCTTCTCCAGCACCTGCCGGATGTGATGGCGCGAAGTGCTGCTGTCGTCGACGATGAGCACGTTCATCAGCGCCATGTCGGAGTCGACCTCGGCGCCCAGGCTGGGGCAGTTGAGGAAACTCATCACCGACTGCATCGCCAGATCGAACTCCTCAGGCGTGAACGGCTTGGGCAGGATGGCCAGGCTGCCGGCCTGGCGTATCGTTTCCAGTCTTTCCGGATTGGTTTCGCTGGAGATCAGGATGAAGGGCAGGTCGTACAGATCATCGCTTTCGCGCAGCTCCCGGACCAGCTCCGCGCCCGTGATGTCGGGCAGGTGGTAGGCGCTGATGATCAGGTTCGGCCGCCTTTGCCGGGCCTGCTCTATCAGCTCGCGGCCGGAAGGGTGGACTTCTATCTGGGCGGCGCCCATCGCCTCCAGCGCCTTGGTGATGATTTGGGCCTGCACCTGGGAGGGTTCGGCCAATGAGATCAGCAGTTGTTCCAAAGCCAGCATCGCTCTGCTCCGACATTCTACTTATTTACATTATTGTCGGTTTGGCACGATTTGGATGGGCCGGCAAGCAAAATCCTCAAATAGCTTGATGCGGATGGGGGCGGCAAGTTTTGCCGCCGCTCGCGCCGCGTCCGGCCTGCAAACTTGCCGCTTGCGGCCGAATCGGCGTGAAAACTTGGCTTTGCGCGGCTTTCAAGCACTGGCACACTTCGTGCTTTAGCGTAGGCCAGCGAGGAGATTGCCCAATGCTAGACAAGATTGCCCACTATTTCGATTTTCAGCAGCGCGCGCTGAATTTGCAGGCCTATCGCGCCGAAGTGATAGGCAGCAACATCGCCAATGCTGAAACGCCGTATTACAAGGCGGTGGATTTCGATTTCAAGTCCGCGCTGCAGGCGCAGGTGGACAAGCAAGGGCAACTGAGGCTGGCTCAGACCGACGCGCGCCACATCGCCAATCAGGCTGGCGAAGGCTCCGGCACGCCGCTGCAGTACCGCAGCGCGGTGCAGCCCAGCCTGGACGGCAACACGGTGGACATGGACGTGGAGCGCGGCGCTTTCGCCGACAACGCCTTGCAGTATCAGACCACGCTGGCCTTCCTCAACAAGAAGATCAGCGGCCTGAGCTCGGCAATCCAGGGCAGCGGCACGGGAGGCTGATTGAATGTCACTGTCTAATCTCTTCAATATTTCAGGTTCGGCGCTGTCGGCGCAATCGATGCGGCTCAACGTGGTGGCCAGCAATCTGGCCAACGCGGAAAGCGCCACCAGCTCGACCGGCCAGCCTTACAAGGGGCGCCACGTGGTGTTCACCGCGATTCCGGTGGACAACGCCCAGCCGCAGGTGGCCGGCGTGCGCGTGACGTCGGTGGTGGAAGACCAGTCGCCGCCGAGACTGAAGTACGAACCGGGCAATCCGCTGGCCGACGAGCGCGGCTACGTGACCATGCCCAACGTCAACGTGGTGGAGGAGATGGCCGACATGATCGCTGCCTCTCGCGCCTACCAGAACAACGTTGAAATGATGAACACCGCCAAGACGCTGCTGCAGAAGACGCTGCAGCTCGGTCAATAAACTACTAAAGGGTGACGGCCATGGCTACCGCAGCAACGAACGGCATCGGAAACGGATTCGATTACACCAACGTGAACAGCGGCCAAGTACCGGCCGGCTCCATTCAGTCGACCAACAACGCCGGCACGAAGTCCAGCAATTCGTCGGTGACCAGCGCGCAGGCGATGCAGAACAATTTCCTGACGCTGCTGACCGCGCAGCTGAACGCGCAGGATCCGCTGAATCCGATGGACAACAGCCAGATCACCAGCCAGATGGCGCAGATCAGCCAGGTGGCCGGCCTGCAGACGCTGAACCAGACCATGCAGCAAATGGTGTCGGCGCAGAGCGCCACCCAGTCGCTGATGGCCTCCAGCATGATAGGCAAGAACGTGATGGTGGCCGGCAACACCCTGACCGCGCCGGCCGCCGGCCAGACCACCCAGGCGGGCGTGTTGTTGAACGGACCCGCCGCTTCGGTGCAGGTCAATGTGCTGGATCAGAACGGCAATGTGGTGGATACGGTGCCGCTGCAAAATCCGGGCAAGGGTTTGACAACCTTCAGTTGGGACGGCAAGGACGCCAACAACAACCAGTTGCCGGCTGGCGGCAGTTACACCTTCCAGGTCAAGGTGGCGCAGGCCAGTTCGTCTGGCACGACCGCCGCCACGGCCTACAACACCCAGCAGGTCCAGGCGGTATCCTGGGCCAATGGTACGCCGATGCTGGTGCTGCCGGGCAACAACCTGGTGCCGTTGTCCAATGTCGCGCAGATGTCCTGAAGCACTCTGCCAAAATAAAGCTTGATGAGGAGCAGTTGAGATGGGCTTTCAACAAGGTCTGAGTGGTCTGAACGCGGCGTCCGTGCAATTGGACACCATAGGCAACAACGTGGCCAACGCCAATACCGTCGGCTTCAAGAGCTCGCGCACCGAGTTCGCCGATCTCTACGGCAACAGCTTGTACGGCATTACCGCCACCACGCCGGGCATCGGCACCCAGGTGCAGGCGGTGACGCAGAACATGGGCAACGGCAATCTGGACTCCACCGGCCGCAGCCTGGACTTGGCGATCAATAACGCCGGCTTCTTCATCATGGGCTTGCCCAACGGCACGCAGGCGTATACCCGCAACGGCCAGTTCCAGGTCAATAGCCAGGGTTATCTGGTCAACACGGCCGGCAACTTTGTCCAGGGCTGGACGGCGAACTCGAGCGGAACCGTTTCCCAGGGGCCGGTCGGCAATCTGCAACTGACGACCACGTCCATCGCTCCGCACGCCACCACCAAGCTGAGCATGCCGGTGCAGTTGAATTCCAATCAGAAAACGCCCACCGGCGTACCCATCAACAATCCGGCGGACGCCACATCGTATAACTGGCCGAATACCGTGCAGGTGTTCGATAGCCTGGGCAACCCGCACCAGATGGTGTTTTATTACTCGCTGACGGCGTCCGCGGCCACTGGCAATACCTGGACGGTCAATGCCTACGTCGATGGCAAGCCGACAACTACCGGCGCGGGCGCCAGTTTCAATTTGAATTTCGATACCAGCGGCAATCTGACCGGCTTCACGCCTGTGCCGATCACGTTCACCACTACGCCGGTGAACGGCTCGGCGATCCCTCAGACCGTAACCGTGGATTTCGCCAATTCCGTGCAGAACAACCAGCAGTTCGGCACCTTGTCGCCGCAGATTCAGGACGGCACGGCGCCGGGCACGCTGCAGGGCGTGAACATCTCGGCTAACGGCATGATTCAGGCCAGCTTCTCCAATAGCCAGACCAAGACCATAGGCCAGGTGGCTCTGTCGACCTTCGTCAATCCGCAGGGCTTGCAGGACATCGGCGGCAATATGTGGGTTCAGACCGGCAATTCCGGTTCGCCGACGGTCAATAATCCGGGCGCTGGCAATGCCGGCACCTTGTCGTCCGGCCAGGTGGAGGATTCCAACGTCAACCTGACCAATGAGCTGGTGAACATGATCACCGCGCAGCGCTACTACCAGGCCAACGCGCAGACGATCAAGACGCAGGACACGCTGATCCAAACCTTGTTGAACATCTAAGCGGCGGATTGAAGCATGGATAGAGTGCTGTACCTTGCGATGACCGGCGCCAAGCATGAGGCTTGGCAGCAGGCGACTACCGCGAACAATCTGGCCAACGTCAACACCAATGCCTTCAAGGCGGATCTGGCGGCATACCGGGCGCTGCCGGTGATCGGCGACGGCGCGCCGACCCGGACCTATGTCGTCGACAACACCATCGGCTTCGACGCCAGCCAGGGCGCGCTGCAGCATACCGGCAATCCGTCCGATTTCGCGCTTGGCTCGCCGGGCTTCTTCGCAGTGCAGGGCGCGGATGGGCAAGAATCGTATACCCGCGACGGCGGCTATGTGCTGGACGCCAATGGCTTGATGCACACCCGCACCGGTCTTGTCATCATGGGCGACGGCGGCCCGATCACGGTGCCGGCGGGCACCCAGGTTCAGCTGGGCCAGGACGGCTCGGTGATGGCGGCGCCGCTGACCGGCGCCAATCGCGCGCCGCAGCTGGTGGGGCAGATCAAGATGGTCAATCCCGGGCCCAAGGATGTGTACAAGGGCGATGATGGCCTGTTTCACGTCAATGGCGGCGGCACGCTGCCGGCCAGCGCCGATGTCAAGCTGGTGCCGGAAACGCTGGAAGCTTCCAATGTCAATTCGGTGGAGGCGCTGGTGCAGATGATCTCCCATGGCCGCCAGTACGAACTCAATATCAAGATGATGCAAACCTCGCAGCAGAACGATCAGCAGGCTGCGCAGTTGCTGTCCACGAGCTGATGCCGGGGCAGAGGAAAGAACAAGGTAAAACGCCATGATGCGCGCACTGTATATCGCCAAGACCGGCATGGACGCCAGCCAGTTTCAGCTGGACGTGGTATCCAACAACCTGGCCAACGTCAACACCATAGGCTTCAAGCGCAGCCGAGGCATATTCGAAGAGCTGTACTACCAGACCCTGCGCCAGCCGGGCGGACAGCTTGCCAACGGCAGCACCTTGCCTTCGGGTCTGCAGATCGGCACCGGCGCAGCCGCCGTCGCGACTGCTCGCATCCACGCTCAGGGCATTCCCACCCAGACCGGCCAGCCGCTGGACATGCAGATCGACGGCGATGGTTTCTTCCGCGTCCAGTTGCCCAACGGCACCACCGCGTATACCCGCGACGGCGAGTTTCAGCGCAACTCCAACGGCGATGTGGTGACCGCGATGGGCTACCCGATGAACCCCAACATCAATATCCCGGCCAATGCGACGCAGATCACCGTGTCGACTGCCGGGGTGGTGCAGTACACGCTGCCAGGCGCGACCGCGCCGCAGACGGCTGGCACGATTCTGTTGACCACCTTCATCAATCCCCAGGGCCTGGAGAGCACGGGCGGCAACCTGTATCTGCAGACCGCGGCTTCCGGCGATCCGCAGGATGGCGACGCTCAAACCGACAACCGGGGTTCGATCCGGTCCGGTTTTCTGGAAATGTCCAACGTCAACGTGACCGAGGAACTGGTCAACATGATCACCGCCCAGCGCTCGTTCGAGATGAATTCGCGCGCGGTGACCACCGCCGACCAGATGCTGCAAAAATTGAGCAATCTGTAACGATGGGCCGAGCGCGGCCGGCATGATGGGAGTAGGGCGATGAAAACCAATCTGGCGATTTTGCTGTCCGCGGCGGCTTTGCTGACGGGATGCGTGGTGCAGGAGCCGCCGCTGGTGCAGGGCCCGACCACGGCGCGGCCGCAGCCGCGCTCGGTGGGCCTGCCGGCCAATGGCGCCATCTTCCAGGCGGCCAGCTACCGGCCGATGTTCCAGGATTCGATGCCGGTGCAGGTTGGCGATACGCTGCAGATCACGATTCAGGAGAATTCCTCCACATCGCAGTCGGAGCAGACCACCGACACCCGCACCTCCGGGCTGACGTCCAGCATCACGGCGGGGGTGAAGATCCCCTTCCTGCCCAGCGGTCTGGCCAGCGGCCTGGGCGGCACCAACTTCAACAGTTCGGGCACCGCCAACAATACCGGCAAGGGCAACAACCAGGTCGCCACCACCTTCGTCAGCTCCATCACCGTGACGGTGATCGACATGCTGGCCAACGGCAATCTGGTGGTCAGCGGCGAGAAGCAGGTGCGCATCAACAGCGACACCGAGTCCATCCGCCTGTCCGGCGTGGTCAATCCGCGCGATGTCTCTCCGGATCGCACCGTATCGTCGCTGAAAGTGGCGGACGCCCGCATCGAACAGCAAACCAAGGGCAACAACCGGCTGTACAACGAGCCGGGCTGGTTGTCCAAGATTTTCATGTCGCTGCTGCCGATTTGAGCGCGGCGAGGGATGGGATGATGAAGAAATGGATCGTGCTGGCCAGCCTGTTGCTGGCCTCGCTGCCGGCCCTGTCGGCGCAGCGTTTGAAAGATATCGCCAATATCGGCGGCGTGCGCCCCAACCAACTGATCGGCTATGGCCTGGTGGTGGGTCTGGACGGCAGCGGCGACAAGGTGACTTCCTCGCCGTTCACCGGCCAGGCGATGACCAATATGCTGAACCAGTTGGGCGTGCAGGTTCCGCCGGGCACCAAGATCGACCCCAAGAACGTGGCCGCGGTGACGCTGACCGCCACCTTGCCGCCGTTCGCCAAGCGCGGGCAGGCGATCGACATCACCGCGTCGTCGATCGGCGACGCCAAGAGCCTGCGCGGCGGCACGCTGCTGCTGTCGCCCTTGAAGGGCGCCGACGGCCAGATCTACGCGATGGCCCAGGGCAATGTCGTGGTGGGCGGCGCGGGCGCGTCGGCCGGCGGCAGCTCCACCCAGATCAATCAGCTGAGCGTGGGCCGCATTCCAGGCGGCGCCACGGTGGAGCGGGAAGTGCAGACCGCGCTGGGCGACGGCGAATTCATTCATCTGGAACTGCAGGAGGCGGACTTCACCACCGCCAACCGCGCGGTGCAGGCCATCAACAAAGTGTTCGGCTCGGATACCGCCCGCGCGGTGGATGGCCGGCTGATCGAGGTGAGGGCGCCGTTCGACAGCAATCAGCGCGTGCAATTCCTGTCGCGGATGGAAAATATTGCCGTCGATCCGGCAGATCTTTCCCCGCTGGTCATCATCAATGCCCGCACCGGCTCCATCGTGATGAACCAGGCGGTGACGCTGAGCTCCTGCGCGGTATCGCACGGCAATCTGTCCGTCACCGTCAACAACACGCCGCAAGTGAGCCAGCCCAACCCCCTGTCCGGTGGCAAGACCGTCGTCACCAATCAAGCTGAAATCACCATCAACAGCACCAGCGGCAAGGTGGTGGGCCTGAAGGGCGGGGCCAACCTGTCCCAGGTGGTGAACGCGCTCAACGCGCTGGGCGCCACGCCGCAGGATCTGATTTCCATCTTGCAGGCAATGAAATCGGCGGGTTCGCTGAAGGCCGACTTGCAGATTATTTGAATCTGGCGCGACTGTGGCATGATTGTTGCTTTTTACGCGGCGAGGAGTGATTGATGACCGCTAAATTCCAGTCTGTTCTGCCGCAGGACGCGCTCAGCCACCAGTTGGCGATAGATCCGAGCCATCTGCGCAGCCTGCGTGCCAAGGCCGCTTCGGATCCAAAGGCCGCCGCGCGGGAGACTGCCGCACAGTTCGAGTCGTTGCTGATGGGCACCATGCTGAAAGCCATGCGTGAAACCAAGTTCGATGATTCGGACCAGTCCAACAGCATGGATACCTTCCGCGGCCTGTCAGACCAGCAGATGATCCAGGCGATGAGCGCCAACGGCGGCCTGGGGCTGGGGGACATGATCTACCGCCAGATCGCCAAGCAGTCAGGTTTCAGCCCGGACGAGGGCAAGACCGCGCTGACGCATCGGCAAGCCGGTCCCGCGTTGATGGTTCAACCGGCGGGGCAGCGCATGCTGCAGGCTTACCGGAGCGCGCAGTCCGAGGCTGACGGCGCAGTGGCCAGCCTGGTCCAGCCGTCCGCTCCGCAAACGGGGGGCGGCAAGAGTTTCGCCAGCAACTTGTTGCCGCATGCCCGCGGGGCGGCGCAGCAACTGGGCGTGGCGCCCGAATGCGTGGTGGCCCACGCGGCGCTGGAGAGCGGCTGGGGCAAGCGCACGATACGCAACGGCGATGGCTCGGACAGCCACAACCTGTTCGGCATCAAGGCCGGTTCGGACTGGCAAGGCAAGACCACCACGATCATGACCACCGAGTACGTGGGCGGCGCGCCGCAGAAACGGATGGAAACCTTCCGTTCCTATGGCTCTTACGCCGAGGCGTTTTCCGATTACGCCAAAGTGCTCAAGGGCTCCTCGCGTTACAAGAACGTGTTGAACCAGGGGCAGAACATGTATGGCTTTGCCCAGGGGCTGCAGGCAGGCGGTTACGCCACCGATCCGCGCTATGCGCGCAAGCTGGTGGACGTGGCGGCGAGTCTGGCGCAACAAGTCGCCAAAGCTTGATCAAGTTTTGGCGCAAACAGCCGATAAGGACGGCAGGATAGGGGATAATCATGGCAATCGTCGGAGCAGACATATTCAGCATCGGCCTGAGCGGCCTCAACGTCGCTCAGAACGCGTTGTCGGTGACGAGCAACAACATCTCCAATGCGGCCACGCCGGGTTACAACGTCGAATATCTGACCCAGGCAAACCGTCAACCGCAGAATGCCGGCTTCGGCTTTCTGGGGCAGGGCGTGGACGCCACCAATGTGCTGCGCACCTATAGCCAGTTCCTGTCCACCCAGGTGCAGAGCGCGCAAGCCAACAGCAGTTTTTATTCTTCGCAGCTGCAGCAGTTGAACCAGATCAACAATACCATCGCCAACTCGACCCAGAGCCCGAATCCGGCCATGCAGTCCTTCTTCGGCGCGTTGCAGACGCTGTCGCAGCAGCCGGCATCGCTGCCTGTCCGCCAGAACGTGCTGAGCATGGCGCAGGCGCTGGCCACCTCGATGACCTCGCTGAATAGCCAACTAGTGCAGATGCAGCAGGGGATCAACGGCCAGATCGACACCACAGTGCAGAGCATCAACGCCCTGGGCCAGCAGATCGCCGATCTGAACCAGAAGATAGGGTCTGCGACCGGTGGCAATGCCTCCGCTCCCCAGGCGCAGCCCAACGGGCTGCTGGACGCGCGCGATCAGGCGGTGCTGCAGCTGAACAAGCTGGTGGGCGCGACGGTTTCCATCGCCAGCGACGGCTCCTATACGGTCAATATCGGCAGCGGCCAGACGCTGGTGATCGGCGGCACGGTCAATCAATTGACTACCCAGGCCGACCCCAACAACAATACCAATCGCCAGGTCGGTTTCGTCAACCCGGCCGGCGGCTCGCCCATCATCCTGCCCAACAGTGTTCTGGGTAGCGGTCAGCTGGGCGGGCTGCTCAATTTCCGCGATGGGGCGCTGTTGCAAGCGCAGAACCAGCTGGGCACGCTGGCGATCAATTTCTCGGCAGCGATGAATTACCAGAACTCGCTGGGTTTGGATTACAACGCGCAGCCTGGCGGACCGATTTTCCAGGACTTGTCGTCTTATGCGGCCAATCCTCAATATGCGGCGGGGCAGTTCCAGGTGCTGATGGGAGATCCGAAGGCGCTGGCCACAGCCTCCAATATGGTGCCTACGGGCACGGCGGGTGGCACTAGCGGCGTGACGATGACGGGAGTGTGGTCCTCGTTGCCTGGCACCTACGCGGGCAGCATCAATGGTTCGCCTCCGACTTTGCCGTTCCCGACCAAGGCGACCCATCCGTCCACCGGCATGACCAATATGACGATCACGGCATCGGGCACCGCGCCGGTGGCGATGACCGCGACCATTACTGGCCCCAATGGCGGCGGCCCATACAATGTGGTGGCCAATACCGGCCAGCCCAACAGTTACAAATTGCAGACCACGGCGGTGCCGCCGGTCGATGTCGGCATCGGCTTCCAGCTGTCCGGCACGCCGGACCTCGGCCAGAGTTTCACCGTGGGTCCCGCGACGGTGGGCGCGCCCAATTTGAAGGCGTCCGGCGATAACAGCAACCTGCTGCAACTGACCGCCCAGCAGAATATCAATTTGGTCAATAATCAGTCGTATCAGGTTTATTACACCTCGATGGTGGCTTCGATTGGCAACCAGGGTTTCGCCGTCGGGCAGATGAATTCCGGCGCGCAAAAAACGCTGGAGCAAGCCACTACCAACAACTCGAATTATTCAGGCGTGAACCTGGATCAGGAGGCGGCCAATCTGATCAAATACCAGCAGTCCTATCAGGCCTGCAGCAAGGTGATACAGATTGCGCAGAGCACCTTTTCCAGCATCCTGAATATCATGTAAGGAGAGCGGCGATGCGCATCAGCTCGACAACGCTATATCAGTCCGGCGTGAACAATA
Organism: Chromobacterium indicum; assembly: GCF_039708975.1. Taxonomy (NCBI): domain Bacteria; kingdom Pseudomonadati; phylum Pseudomonadota; class Betaproteobacteria; order Neisseriales; family Chromobacteriaceae; genus Chromobacterium; species Chromobacterium indicum. The sequence continues at coordinate 90,757 of NZ_JAYFSJ010000009.1, read as the reverse complement.
TGTCGAACCTGCAGGCTCAGCTGGTCCAGGTCAACACGCAGATCGACTATCAGAAGCGTGTGGTGACTCCGTCGGATGATCCGGTCGCCGCTTCGCGGATAGAGTTGCTGAATACGTCCAGCGGCCAGAATACGCAGTACAAGGCGAATACGCAGGCGGTGGATAGCTGGCTGTCGTATTCCGACACCTCGCTGAAGAGCGCGATCGACCTGATGGGCTCGTTGAAGAGTCAGGCGATCTATGCCGGAAGCGGCGCGTTGTCCACCACGCAGCTGCAGGCGATTCAAAAAACGGTGAAGGAAGGCTTGTCCGAGCTGGTGGGCTATGGCAACGCGACCGACGGCAACGGTAGCTATTTGTTCAGCGGCAATCAGATCAACACGGCCCCTTTCGCGTTGGATCTGTCGAACAACCCGCCGACCATCGCCTACAACGGTGATGATGGCCAGCGCAGCGTGCAAGTCAGCGCTTCGCGGATCATGGCGATTTCCGATCCGGGCAATATGGTGTTTGGTTCGCTGGCAAGCGGCGGCAGCCCCACTGCTGCTTTCGATTCGGTGATCAATCTGTACAACCTGCTGGGTCAGAATCCCAAGCCGGCCAATTTCCCGACGCAGATAAACAACATCATCAACCAGATGAGCGATGCCACTCAGCAGATGAATATCGGCTTGGCCTCGGTGGGCGCGCGCGAGCAGGAAAACTCGAACCTGCAAAACATGAGCGACAACCTCAATCTCCAGTACAACAGCGGCATCAGCTCTTTGCAGGATCTCGACATGGCGCAGGCGATTTCCCAGTTCACCCTGACCCAGACCTCGCTGCAGTACACGCAGAAGACCTATGCCCAGGTCGCGCAGCTGTCTTTGTTCAATTACATTTCCGGCTGATACGCCTTTTGGACGAAAACGGGCCGCAATGCGGCCCGTTTTCTTTTGCGCATTCCGACTCGCTCAGCCCAGGCTGGCAGGTTCCACCACGATGCCGGCGCGCAGTCCCGGCTTCACCGCGGGGTTGGGGAACAGGATGCGCTCTTCGCCGCCGCAGGCCACGTAGCGGACATCGCCGTCCTCGGCGATCAGCATGCCGTCCGGCAGCACGGTGAAATTCTCGACGTCGTCCGCAAGGTGCAGGTGGAAGGCCTCGCTGAGTTTGACCAGATCGTATTTGGCGCGGAACAGGGGCAGCGGCGCCGCTTGCGAGCCGCAGGCGGCTGGTTCGGCGGATAGCAGCGCGCGCAGCGCCTGGTCGATGCCCGAGAAGCGCGATAGGTCGTTCTGGCCGAATGGGCGCGCCTTGCCAAGCTCTAGCGTGAAGGCGTCCGCTCCGCAGCGGCGGCTGGTGTGATAGCTGAAGGTATTGGCCGGCTGGCTGTGCAGCAGCACGGCCTCGACTCCGCATTGTTGCAGCCAGGCTAGCTGCTCGCGATTGTGAGCGCGTTCATGAATGAAGGGGTAGATAGCGAATTTTTCAAACGCCGAGCCGCGGATGGCGGTGTGAAGGTCGTAATGCAGGCGGGGGCCGCGAGAAGGCGCGAAGAAGGCCTCGGCCACGCTTTCCAGTTCCGCGGCCCGCGCCGACTCGGGCCATTCGGCTTGTTTGGCGTGGGCGCCGTTGAACAGACGGTTCATGTCGTAGCCGCCGTAGCGCACGCCCTGCCGGATGGCATCCAGGTTGGCGAACATCACCAGCAGGCGGCAGCGCAGCGCCAGCCGGTCTTCGGCGATGTCGCGCAGCATGCCGTCCACCACTTCGATGGGCGCGGTCTCGTTGCCATGCACGCCGCAGGACAGCAATACAGAGTCGGCATCAACGGCGCCGCCATTCAGCTCCACGCAGCCAGGGGCAAGCCAGCGGGCCTCCAGGCCGCCGGGCAGCGGCCATTCTGCGAGTGCGGGTGGCGTGGAGAGCGCGTGCTGCAGGAAGGAGGGCGTGTGCGTCATGGCGTGGCGGTTCGATGGCAGTGGGTGATGCCCGATTGTAATCGCGGCCTGTTCTCCGGTCATGTCGCGGCGCGGCAGCGGGGTGGGGATAGTGTTGCGAATCTGGTTAAAAAGCTTGTCGTTTGCGAAAAAGCAGGCCTGCTTGAGGAGGGCGCGGATGGTGCCCGATGTCATGGCTGGGCCGGGGCCGCGCGCGCAATCCTTTGTTTTGCTTGCCTTGATTTTTCCAGCTGGAGGATGCTGTTTGGGAGCGGCGGCGGAAAACGATTCGGACGAGTGCGAACGAGTGCATTTTTTTACTTGTCAATCAGCGAGATGTTGTTACAATCCGCGCTCGTTTGCGCTATGCAACAACTGACAATTCATTCTGTTTCGCTCCGACATCCCAGGCCCACATAAAAGCTGTAGAGCCCGAAAGCCGTGCACTAAGGAGCGGGGTTATCCATCATAAGTTCTGAGAGGAAAACTCATGGCTTGGTCTGTGGCTGATAGCCGGAGCCTGTATGGCATCCGGCATTGGGGGGCTGGTTATTTCGACGTCGGAGACAACGGCAATATCGTCGTGCGTCCCAATGTGCGCCAGCGCAAGGAAATCGATCTGTATCGCCTGGTGAGCGATCTGGGCGGCAAAGGCCTGGATCTGCCGCTTCTGGTCCGTTTTCCGGACATTCTGCAGGATCGCGTGACCCGCCTGTGCGGCGCCTTCGACAAGGCCATCGCCGAACAGGGCTACGGCAACCGCTATACCGCCATCTACCCGATCAAGGTCAACCAGCAGGAAGCGGTGGTCAAGAGCATCATCGCCACCCAGGACGTGTCCATCGGCCTGGAAGCCGGCTCCAAGCCCGAGCTGATGGCGGTGCTGGCTTTGGCGCCCAAGGGCTGCACCATCGTCTGCAACGGCTACAAGGACCGCGAATTCATCCGTCTCGCGCTGATCGGCGAGCGTCTGGGCCACCAGGTGTTCATCGTGATCGAGAAGGAGTCCGAGGTCGAGCTGGTGATCGAGGAGTCTCGCAAGCTGGAAGTGCGCCCGAATATCGGCCTGCGCGTGCGCTTGTCGTCGCTGGCGTCCAGCAAGTGGTCCGACACCGGCGGCGAGAAGGGCAAGTTCGGGCTGTCCGCCGGCCAATTGATCTCAGCCACCGACAAGTTGATCGAGGCCGGCCTGGGCGACTGCGTGCGCCTGATGCACTTCCACATGGGCTCGCAGATCGCCAATATCGCCGATTACCGCCTGGGTTTCCGCGAAGCGATCCGCTATTTCGCCGAATTGCGCGCGCTGGGCCTGCCGGTCGACCATGTCGACGTCGGCGGCGGCCTGGGCGTCGATTACGACGGCACCCATTCGCGCAACGACAGCTCGATCAATTACGACATGGATGAATACGCGCACGTGATCGTGTCCATGTTGTCCGAATTCTGCGGCGAAAACGGCATTCCGCATCCGCGCATCCTGTCCGAGTCCGGCCGCGCGATGACCGCCCACCACGCGGTGCTGCTGATGAATGTGACCGACGTCGAGCGTCTGCCCGATACGGTGGCGCCGATCGAGAACGCGGAAGAGCTGTCGCTGCCGCTGCGCAAGCTGGTGGAACTGGCCAACCTCAACGACGAGGAGCTGGTCACCGAGATCTATTACCGCGCCAGCCATTGCGTGTCGGAAGTGAGCGAGATGTACGCCGAAGGCCGCCTGTCGCTGAAGGAAAAGGCGTTGGCCGAAGACCTGCACGCCACGCTGTGCCGCCGTCTGCACAACCAGCTGCAGGCCAGCCAGCGTTCGCAGCGCCAGGTGTACGACGAGCTGACCGACCGCCTGGCCGACAAGTACTTCTGCAACTTCTCGGTATTCCAGAGCTTGCCGGACACCTGGGCCATCGACCAGGTGCTGCCCATCATGCCGGTGCATCGCCTGGCCGAGCAGCCGACCCGCCGCGCGGTGCTGCAGGATCTGACCTGCGACTCCGACGGCAAGCTGAAGCAGTATGTGGACCAGCAGAGCATCGAGTCCAGCATGTCGGTGCACGAGGTGAAGCAGGGCGACGAGTACCTGATCGCGGTGTTCCTGGTGGGCGCTTACCAGGAAATCCTGGGGGACATGCACAATTTGTTCGGCGATACCGACTCGGTCAACGTCTACGTCCGCGAAGGCGGCGAGCTGGAGGTTTCCGGCATCGAAGAGCATGACACCATCGAAGACATGCTGCGCTACGTGCACTTGTCGCCGGAGGACTTGATCAACCGCTACGAGGCCAAGACCCGCGAATGCGATCTGAACCCGGAAGAGCGCAGCCTGTACTTCGCCGAGTTCTGCCGCGGCCTGAAACAGTCGTCGTATCTGGCAGTTTGATCTACGCTTTCGCCAGTAAAAAACCGGGCCTTGAGCCCGGTTTTTTTGCGCCTGGCGCGCCGATCAGACTGGATCGGAGCCTGGCGGGACGAAATACAGGCTGGGGCCGTCGATGCCGGGCAAGTCCAGCGTGCGGTCGTAGACCAGGCCCAGCTTCTCCAATACCCGGATCGAACCCTGATTGTGTGGCGCGGTGATGCCCACCACGTAGTGGATATCCAGTCGCGCGCGTCCGTGCTCCAGACAGGCGGCGCCGGCTTCGCTGGCGTAGCCGCGGCCCCAGTGGCGCGCCAAGAATGCGTAACCGATGTCGGGGTGGGGCAGGCTGTCGCGTTTGACCAGGCCGCAGATGCCGACGGGCTCGCCGCTATCGCGCAGCGCCACCATCAGCAGACCGTGGCCATGCTGGCGGTAGCTGGCCTGCGGGCCTTTCTCGATATAGTTGCGCGCGCCGGCCAGATCATGCACATCCTTGTCGCCGATATTGGCGAGGAAGGCAGGCTCGTTGACCAGCTCCAGGATGAAGGGGGCGTCGCTTTCCTGCAGCGGGCGGAGCAGCAGGCGCGGCGTTTCTATGTCTAGTGAGTGCACGGAATGAAGCTCTGGTGTGGGTGGGACAGGCTACAGTGTGCCAGCGGGCAGGGGCTTAGCCAATAAAAAAAGCCGCGGCTAAAACCGCGGCTTTTTTGCTTGGCGCAGGAGGTCAGCACTCGACGATGTTGACCGGCACCTCGATCACGTTGATGGCCAGGCCGCCGCGCGCGGTTTCCTTGTACTTGGTGCTCATGTCCATGCCGGTGTCGCGCATGGTCTTGATCACGCGGTCCAGCGACACGAAGTGTTGGCCATCGCCGCGCAGCGCCATCCGCACCGCATTGATGGCTTTCACCGAAGCCATCGCGTTGCGTTCGATGCAAGGCACCTGCACCAGGCCGCCCACCGGATCGCAGGTCAGGCCCAGATTGTGCTCCATGCCGATTTCGGCGGCGTTCTCCACCTGTTCCGGCGTGCCGCCCATCACTTCGCACAGCGCGCCGGCGGCCATGGAACAAGCAGAACCCACTTCGCCCTGGCAGCCGACTTCGGCGCCGGAGATGGACGCGTTCAGTTTGAACAGGATGCCGATGGCGCCGGCGGTCAGCAGGAAGCGGACGATACCGTCGTCGCTGGCGCCCGGCACGAAGCGGGAGTAGTAGTGCATCACCGCCGGGATGATGCCGGCCGCCCCATTGGTGGGGGCGGTGACCACGCGGCCGCCGGCGGCGTTTTCTTCATTGACGGCCAGCGCGTACAGGTTGACCCAGTCCATCACCGTCAGCGGGTCGCGCATCGCGGCTTCCGGCGAGGCCAGCAGCTTGCGGTGCATGTCGGCGGCGCGGCGCTTCACTTTCATGCCGCCCGGCAGGATGCCTTCGCGCTCGCAGCCGCGTTTCACGCAGGCCTGCATCACGTTCCAGATGTTGAGCAGGCCGGCGCGCACTTCTTCCTCGCTGCGCCAGGACAGCTCGTTCTCCAGCATGATCTGGCTGATGCTCTTGCCGTGGCGCTGGCACAGCGCCAACAGCTCGGCCGCGCTCTTGAACGGGTGCTTCAGCTCGGTGACGCCCGGCGGGACGAAGCCGGCGTCGATCGCCGCCTCATCCACCACGAAGCCGCCGCCTACCGAGTAGTAGGCGCGCTTGGACAGGCTTTCGCCGGCCGCGTCGAAGGCTTCGAAGATCATGCCGTTGGGGTGGTAGGGCAGGGTTTTCTTCTTGTGCAGGATCAGGTGCTCGCCTTCGACGAAATCGATCTCGCGCTTGCCCAGCAGCTTTAGTTTGCGCTGTTCGCGGATGGCGGCCAGCATGCCGTCCACGGCATCGGTGTCGACCAGGTCAGGCTGTTCGCCCTGCAGGCCCAGCAGCACCGCGACATCGGTGCCGTGGCCCTTGCCGGTGGCGCCCAGCGAGCCGAACATCTCGGCGCTGACGCGGACGGTGGCGTCCAGCTGGCCGTCCTTTTCCAGGCGGCTGATGAATTGGCGGGCGGCGCGCATCGGGCCCACGGTGTGGGAGCTGGATGGGCCGATGCCGATTTTGAACAGGTCGAAAACACTGATTGCCATGGTAATGCTTCTCTAAGGGAAATTCCCGGCTCGGGCCGGGTTGTTGTCGGGCGCCGCGAAGCGTCTCTTAGTTTGTATTGTAATGGTTGCCGGGCGAGGGTGCGCGGGCGGCGGATGATTGCGCCGCAGGCGAGCGGTCCGGTTGGCTCGTCGGCAGATTACCGCAGAGCGCAAGCCCGCACCACCCTGTCGAGAATATGGTCTTATTTGGAATATGTCGTTGTTTTTTTAGGGAATGAGCGGATCCAGGGTGTGGCGCGGAGAGCGTCGTGGGACTGAAGTCAGAATAGTTGTCGTATTTTTGCTTGCAAGATTTATATGTCATTTTTGGCATTAAAAACCTTATCTATTGCATTTTATGAAATTTATACGTTTTGAATGACTAAATCGAGGGCTTATCAATCTCTTGCAGATTAATTACGTATTTTTACGTAATTCGATTACGTAAACAAATTGTTAACATTTAAGGCAAAATTTTAAACAAATTTAAACATTTACTCTAAATTATTCCCGCGATGAACTTTGCCTCCAAAGCCGCCCGCCTGGGCGGCTTGCTCTTTCCCGCCTGGGTTTGCGCCGCCACCGTGCCGGACGCGGTGCTGCAACAGAACGACCAACAGCTCCGCCACCAGCAACAACAACTGGAACAACGCCGTCAGGAACTGCAGCAGCGCCCGGACGTGTTCTCCCCGTTGCCGGCTGCATCGCCGCAGCCGATTGTTCCTGCTTCCGATGCCCAACGCTGCTTCGCCCTGACGCGGGTGGAGCTGGAAGGCGCGCCGGCCGGCTGGCTGGCCTGGCTGCAGCCGCTGGCCGACTCTGGCCTGGCCGGCTGCGTCGACCTGGCCCGGATCAACGGCCTGACGGCGGCGCTGACCAACGAGATGGTGGCGCGCGGCTTCGTCACCAGCCGGGTCTACCTGCCGGAACAGAACCTGCGCGGCGGCCAACTGCGGCTGGCGGTGGTGCCCGGCCGCATCCACGCGATCCGGCTGAAGGCGGGCGGCGGCGACATCGGCCTGCGCAGCGCCTTCCCGGCCGGGCCAGGCGACCTGCTCAACGTGCGCGACCTGGAACAGGGTCTGGAGCAGTTGGGCCGAGTGCCAGGCCAGCAGGCGACGATGGAGCTGACGCCGGCCGACGCGCCGGGCGAGAGCGACGTGGTGGTGGATAGAAGCGGCGGCCGCTTGCTGTCCGGCATGCTGTCGCTGGACGACTCCGGCCAGAATGCCACTGGCCGGCTACAAACGACCGGCAGTTTGACGCTGGGCGGCGCGACAGGCCTCAACGACGCGTTGTCGCTGTCCTGGAGCCAGGACGCCGAGCATCTGCGGCATCCGCTGAGCCAGTCGGCGTCGCTGTCCTGGCTGCTGCCGCTGGGCAACTGGACCGGCTTTGTCAGCTATAGCGGCTTCGCCTACCACCAGACGGTGCAGGGGGTGAACCAAAGCTTCACCTCCAGTGGCGACAGCCGCAACACGCTGCTGTCGCTGTCGCGGCTGTTGCGGCGCAATCAGAGCGGCAAGACCGAGCTGAAGCTGAGCCTGACGCGCAAGGCGTCGCGCAGCTTCGTCGAGGACGCCGAGGTCGTGCAGCAGCGGCGCGACCTGACCATCGCCGGGCTGGAGCTCAGCCATCGCCAGTATCTGGGCGAGGCGGTGCTGGATGGCTCGATCAGCTACCAGCGCGGCATCGGCGCCTGGGGCGCGCAGCCGGACACGCTGGCGGCGCTGGGCGGCCCGACCGCCCGCCACGAGCTTTACCAAGGCAGGCTGGCGCTGCAACTGCCGCTGCATGTCGCATCGCAGACGCTGCGCTGGAGCAGCGAGCTGCGCGGCCAGTACAGCCCGGACCTGTTGATGTCCAGCGAGCAGTTCTCTCTCGGCTGCCGCTGCACGGTGCGCGGCTTCAACGGCGAGACGCTGGTGGGGCAGAGCGGCTATTACCTGCGCAACGAACTGAGCTGGCCGCTGCCGCCGGCCGGACCGCTGGCGCTGGAGCCCTACCTGGGGCTGGATGCCGGCCAGATTGCGCGCCCTACCTACGATGTTGGTCCGGTCCGCAGCCTGTCCGGCTGGGCCGCCGGCCTGCGCATGAGCTTGGGCGGCCATCTGTCCGCCGAACTCAGCCACGAGCGCGCGCTGCACCAGCCGCAGGGCTGGGATCGTCCCGCCATCACCCATTTCTCGATTACCGCGCAGTGGTGAGCCCGCTGCCCTGTCCCGTCTTGTTGAGCTGACATCATGAACAAACACCTTTATCGGATCATCTTCAATCAATCCCGCGGCCAACTGATGGTGGTGCAGGAAGACGCCTGCGGACAGGGCAAGGGCAACGGCGCCGAGGGCGTCGCCGCCACGCTGGCGGCGGTGTGCAAGGCATTCTCCCTGCGCCTCAGCGTGTTGTTGATCGGCCTGGGATTAGGCAGCAGCGCCCTGGCGGCCGACATCATCGCCGATTCCAACGCCGCAGCCGGCAAGCAACCGGGCGTGATCCAGTCGGCCAACGGCCTGCCGGTGGTGCAGATCGCCGCGCCCACCGCCGCCGGCGTATCGCACAACCAGTACCAGCAGTTCAACGTCGGCCCCGGCGGCGCGCTGCTCAACAACAGCGCGGTCAACGTCAATACCCAGCTGGCCGGCTATATCAGCGGCAACCCAAATCTGAAGAACGGCAGCGCCCGCATCATCCTCAATGAAGTGACGCAGGCGAATCCGTCACAGCTGCGCGGCTACCTGGAGGTGGCTGGCCAGCGCGCGCAGGTGGTGATCGCCAACCCCTGGGGCATCACTTGCAGCGGCTGCGGCTTCATCAACACCCCGCAAGTCACGCTGACCACCGGCGCGCCGCAACTGAACGCCCTGGGCGCGCTGACCGGCTACCAGGTGGCCGGCGGCCGCGTCAGCATCGACGGCGCCGGCCTAAACGCCGCCAATATCGATAGCTTCGCCATCATCAGCCGGGCGGTGTCGATCAACGCCAATCTGTACGCTCAGAAGCTGGACCTGGTGCTGGGCCGCAACCAGGTGGACGCCGCCACGCTGGCGGCCCAGCCGTTGGCGGCAAGCCCGAGCGACGCCCCGGCCTTCGCGCTGGACGTGGCGCAGCTGGGCGGCATGTACGCCAACGCCATCAAGCTGGTGGGCACCGAGAAGGGCGTCGGCGTCAATCAGCTGGGCACCATGGCGGCCCAGGCCGGCGATCTGCAACTGACCAGCGCCGGCGACTTGATCCTGCGCGGCCAGACCCACAGCCGGCAGAACCTGATCCTGCAGGCCGACGGCCAATTGCGGCACGATGGCGTCACCCGCGCCGAGGGAGCGATCCAGGCCGATATCGCCGGTCAGACCGCCCTGAGCCAGGCGCTCAGCGCCGGCGGCGACCTCACGCTGAACACAGGCTCGCTGCAGGGTGACGGCGCGCTGGCGGCGGGGGCCCAGGCCGACGGCAAGCTGACCGACCACGGCCGGCTGGCGGTGGCCAGCGGCGGCATGCTGCAGCACAGCGGCCAGTTGCTGGCCGGCGGCGACGTCAGTCTGAAGGCTGGCCAGGCCGACCTGTCCCAAGCCACCGTCAGCGCCAGCCACGGCGCGCTGGACATCCGCGCCGCCGGCGACGTGAACGCGCAGCAGGCCCGCCTGAGCGCCGCCGGCGCCGCCCGGCTCACCCTAGATGGCCAGCTCGACAACCGTAGCGGCCAGCTCGCCGCCGCTCAGGTGGACCTCCAATTGGGGGCGCTGGACAACCGCCAGGGCAAGATCGTGCAGACCGGGCAAGCGGACTCGGCCTGGCGCATCAACGGCCAGGCCGACAATCGCCAGGGCGTGCTTGCCAGCGCCGGCCGCGACCTGAAGCTGCAAAGCGGCAACCTGGACAACCGCGGCGGCGAGATCAGCCATGCCGGCGCCGGAGCGCTGCGCCTGAGCGCGGACGCGCTCGACAACCGCGAACAAGGCCGCATCGCCAGCGACGGCCGGCTGGACGCGCAGGCGGCGCAACTGGACAACCGCCAGGGGCGGCTGGTCGGCGTCCAGTCGGCGGCGGTCCGGGCCCAGAGCGAGCTGCGTAACGACGGCGGCGTGCTGGGCAGCGATGGCAAGCTGGACCTCGCCGCCGGCGCGCTCGACAACGGCAGCGGGCTGATTCAGTCCGGTCAGGACCTGCAGCTCACGGCTAATAGCCTCACCAACGCCGACAAAGGCCAGATTCTGGCGCTGGGCAAGGATGCCGCCAGCAAGGTGGACGTCAGCGGCGAGCTGCGCAACCAGGGCAAGGTCGCCGGGAATGCCGACCTGACCGTCAACGCGGCGACCATCGACAACAGCAAGGGCACCTTGCAGGCGGCGGCTAGCTTGAATCTGACCAAGCAAAGCAGCCTGATCAATGACGGCGGCCATATCGCCGGCCAGAGCCTGAAGCTGAACGCCGATTCGCTGAGCAACCAGGCGGGCGAGATCTACGCCCAGCAGCAGCTGAGCAGCCAACTCAAGATCCTAGACAACAGCAAAGGCAGCCTAATCGGCGGGCAGGGTGTCGACCTCACCGTCAGCAGCCTGCTGCGCAACGACGGCGTGGTCGGCAGCGATGGCCAAGTGAAGCTGAGCGCCGGCAAGCTGGACAATGCCGCCGGCACCATCCAATCCGGCAAGGATCTGCAGCTTACCGCTAGTAGCCTCACCAACGCCGACAAGGGGCAGATCCTGGCGTTAGGCAAAGACGCGGCGAGCAAGGTGGACGTCAGCGGCGAACTGCATAACCAGGGCAAGGTGGCCGGCAACGCCGACCTGACCGTCAGTGCCGCCAGCATCGACAACAGCAAGGGTACCTTGCAAGCGGCCAGCCATCTGGAGCTGTCGAAACAATCCAGCCTGATCAACGACGGCGGCCATATCGCCGGTCAGAGCCTGAAACTGAGTGCGAACAACCTGAGCAACCTTGCGGGCGAAATCTATGCTCAGCAGCAACTGACGAGCCAGCTGAAGACTCTCGATAATGCCAAGGGCAGCGTCATCGGCGGACAAGGCGTCGACCTCACCGTCAGCAGCCTGCTGCATAACGACGGCGTGCTTGGCAGCGACGGCCAAGTGAAGCTGACCGCCGGCAAGCTGGAGAATGCGCAAGGCGCGATTCAATCGGGTAAGGATTTGCAGCTCAGCGCATCAAGCCTGACCAACGCCGACAAGGGTCAGATCCTGGCGTTGGGCAAAGACGCGGCGAGCAAGGTGGACGTCAGTGGCGAGTTGCATAACCAGGGCAAAGTCGCCGGCAACGCCGATCTGACCGTCAACGCGGCGACCATCGACAACAGCAAGGGCACGCTGCAAGCGGCCAGCCATCTGGAGCTGAGCAAGCAAAGCAGCCTGATCAACGATGGCGGCCATATCGCCGGCCAGAGCCTGAAGCTGAACGCCGATTCGCTGAGCAACCAGGCCGGCGAGATCTACGCCCAGCAGCAGCTGAGCAGCCAACTCAAGACCCTAGACAACAGCAAAGGCAGCCTGATCGGCGGCCAGGGCGTCGACCTGACGGCGACCGACAGCCTGCACAACGACGGCGTGGTCGGCAGCGACGGCCAAGTGAAATTGAGTGTCGGCACGCTGGAGAACGCTGCCGGC
>NZ_JAYFSJ010000009.1:0-78648 GCF_039708975.1 Chromobacterium indicum | reverse complement strand
CCGGCGAGATCTACGCCCAGCAGCAGCTGAGCAGCCAACTCAAGACCCTAGACAACAGCAAAGGCAGCCTGATCGGCGGGCAGGGCGTAGACCTCACTGTCAGCGACCAGCTGCACAACGATGGCGTGGTCGGCAGCGACGGCCAGGTCAAACTCACGGCCGGCACGCTGGAGAATGCGCAAGGCACGATTCAATCGGGTAAGGATTTGCAGCTCAGCGCATCAAGCCTGACCAACGCCGACAAGGGTCAAATCCTGGCGTTGGGCAAAGACGCGGCGAGCAAGGTGGACGTCAGTGGTGAGTTGCATAACCAGGGCAAAGTCTCAGGCAACGCCGACCTGACCGTCAACGCCGCCAGCATCGACAACAGCAAGGGCACGCTGCAAGCGGCCAGCCATCTGGAGCTGAGCAAGCAAAGCACGCTCACCAACGATGGCGGCCATATCGCCGCCCAGAATCTCAATCTCAAAACTGATACCCTCAGCAACCAGTCTGGCGACATCCGCCAGATCGGCGCGGGCGAGGCCAAGCTGAAGATCGGTCAGGCCTTCCACAACCAGCAGGGCCAGTTGCTGAGCAATGGCGGCCTGACCCTGGATGCCGGCCAGCTCGACAACCGCCAGGGCACGCTGGGCAGCCAGGGCGCGCAGGCCCTGACCGTGCGGCAGGATCTGAACAACCAGGGCGGCACGCTGGCCAGCGGCCAGGCGCTGACGCTGACCTTGCAGGGTGCGCTGGATAACCAGAAGGGGGTAGTGCAGGGCGACAGCTTGCAACTGGACGCCGCCAGCCTGGATAACCGCGGCGGCGGCATCAAGGCGCTGGGCGCCGGCGACAGCCGGATCCAGTTGGATGGCAAACTGGACAACTCCGCCGCCGGCGCGCTGGCCGCCAACGGCAACCTGACGCTGAGCGCCAATCAACTGGACAACAGCGGCAGCGTGCTGCAAAGCGCCGCCACGCTGGATGTTCAGTTGAAGCAGGACGCGCAAAACGGCGGCGGCGCGCTGCAGGCCGGCCAGCTGAAACTCAGCGCCGCCAGCCTGGGCAACCAGCATGGCCAGATCGGCCAGGCCGGCGCGGGGTTGGCCACGCTGACCATCGGCGGCCAGATCGACAACAGCCAGCAGGGCAAGATCACCTCCGGCGGCCAGCTGCAAGTGACGGCCGGCGACCTCAACAACAACCAGGGCGTGCTCAGCAGCCAGGGCGACCTGACCCTGCGCGGCAGCGCGCTGAACAACCAGCAGGGCACGCTGGGCAGCAACGGCTCGCTGACCTTGAGCGCCGGCAGCCTGGACAACAGCGGCGGCCTGCTGCAAGCCGGCCAGACGCTGCAGCTGGACAGCGGCAGCCTGCGCAACGCCGGCGGCAAAGTGCTGGCGCTGGGCGCCGGCGACAGCCGGCTGACCGTGACCGGCCAATTGGCCAACGGCGGCCAGATCGCAGGCAACGGCAACTGGCAGTTGAAAGCGCACGGCCTGGACAATGGCGGCGGCAGCGTCTACGGCCAGCGCAATCTGGCCATCGACACGGTGTCGCTGGCCAACGCCGGCAGCCTGCTGGCGGGGCAAGACCTGTCGCTGAAGCTGCAGGGCGACTTTGTCAACGCCGCCGGCACCCAGCTGCAGTCCAACCGCAATCTCAGCATCAGCGCCAGCGGCAACCTGATCAACAACGGCCAGCTGCAAAGCAGCGGCAACCTCAGTCTGTCTGGCGTCAACTGGACCAACAACGGCAGCGTCAACATCGGTGGCACGCTGAGCACCCAGCTTAGCCAGAGCCTGGTCAATGCCGGCAGCCTGGGCGCGGGCGCGCTGGACATTCACGCCGCCAGCCTCACCAACACCGCCTCCATCACCGCCGGCGACATCTCCATCCAGGCCGGCAGCCTGGACAACAGCGGTGGCAAGGCGGTCTTGGCGTCGGCGGGCGGTATGGCGCTGAATATCGGCAGCACGCTGAACAACCACGATGGCGCCTGGTTATACAGCCAGGGCGATATGAGAATAGGCAAGTCCGGCGCGGCGACGGGGCAAGTGGTGAATCACATTGCGACCTTGCAGTCGGACGGAAATATGTTTATCGAGGCGGGCCGGGTGAGTAATGAGTCGAATCCGGTTTCTGTTGTTACAAATAATAGTAAGCAGACTGTGGCCAGAGATGCATTTTCTATTCCGTTCCGTGAAACAAATCGAACTTGTGTGCAGGATTCTGGACATGATGGGATGCGGTGTGGGCAGTGGGATATTGATGGTTATTATTACTATAACGATAAATCTGTATTTAATTCTAATCAGATTAAATTTGACCCAAGTACTAATATATTAAATGACTATCAAGTAAAAAGCTTATTTTACAATGGCAGGCAGGTGAGTATTTATGATCTTGCTAATCAGTTGGGTACTAATGTTAAAAATAATGAGTATCGACGTCTGACAGAAACTACAACTAGTACCGATCAAGCAAGTGGCTCTGTGGAAAGTGCAAGATTGTTGGTCGGTAGTGCTTTGGTTGCGAATGTGGGTGAAGTTGAAAATCGTTATAGCTCAATTCAAGTTGGGGGGAGTTCATTTATTTCGGGAAGGCTTGGTAATGTTGGTCAAGTGCTAAATAAGACGACGATGATTGTAGAGACGAGCTTCTTTCGAGATGCTCAGCATGAGTGGAGTAGCTCAAGCACCTCATCAAAGACTGAAAGGGTTGGGCAGCTTGATGCCATATATCAAACAGGTCAGAGGCTAGTAGTAACAGGACCTTCTATTCTCAATGGCAAAGACGTTGTAGGAATTGGCAGCCAAAATCTGCAATCCGCTTTGTCTGATACCCATGTGGCGTTCGACAAGACGCAGGGGAGCAATGTTGTCGGTGCAGGACAACAAGCCGCAGTTTCGGGCCAAGCCTTGCAAGGTAGGATCGGTTCGATTCAAGGACAGGTGTCAGGCCAGTCTTTGCAGGGCAATGTCGACCAGGTTCAGGGGGTTCACCTGAATGGCAGAGTCGGCGTAACTGATGGCAAGGCTTTGGGTGGACAGGCGCTGGATCAGGCTCAAGGTGCACAGATCAGCGGTGAGGCCATGAGGGCACTACAGCAGTTGGTAGACACCTCGCATGACACCATCCATGTTTCTTCAGCTGGTCAGCTCAGCGGCCGGTACGGGCCGGTGCCGGTACAAAAATCCATGGTGTTGGAGTCCGCTGGCACCAAGGCCGCCAATCCGGTGGCGAATGGCTATGCGGTGCCCGATAACGGCGTGTTCAACGCCAAGCCGGCGCCGCAGCAGCCGTATCTGGTGGAAACCAATCCGCAGTTTACCCAGTACAACAACTTTGTTTCGTCCGACTATCTGCTCAAGCAGCTGAATTACGACCCCAGCAAGGTGGAAAAGCGTCTGGGCGACGGTTTCTACGAACAGCAGCTGGTCACCCGCGCCGTCACCGATATGACCGGCAAGCGCTTCCTGTCCGGTTACGGCAGCGCGATGCAGCAATACCAGCAGCTGATGAGCAACGGCGCGCAGTACGCCAAGCAGTTCCAGCTGACGCCGGGCATGGCGCTCTCCGCCGATCAAATGGCCAAGCTCACTTCCGACATGGTGTGGCTGGTGAAGCAAAACGTGGGCGGCCAGGACGTGCTGGTGCCGATGGTCTACCTGGCCAACGCCGATCAAAAATCCCTGCGTGGGCAGGGCGCGGTGCTGGCCGGCAACAGCATGAGCCTGTTGGCCAGCGGCGATTTGGTCAACACCGGCACGCTGAAGTCTGACACCACGCTGCTGGCGCAGGCCAACAATATCCGCATCGAAGGCGGCAATGTGCAAGCCGGCGGTGATCTGGGCCTGCTCGCCGCGCAGAACCTGGCCATCACCGACGACAGCCAGCACAGCCAGGCCGGCAGCAGCGTCAAGGCCGGCGGCGATTTGCAGTTGCAGGCCGGCAATGATCTGAAGCTGCTGGCGGCGGCCATCGACGCGGGCGGCAACGCCAGCCTGCAGGCCGGCCACGATCTAGACATTCTTAGCCGCGAAACCCGTTACGACTTAGTCGACAGCAACCGCTATAGCAGCTTCCAGTATCAGCAGGTGGAACATGTTGGCAGCCAGCTGAAGATAGGCGGTAACCTGATGTTGAACGCTGGCAACGATCTGGCATTGTCCGGCAGCAGTGCCAAGGCTGGTGGCGGTGTGTTGGCCACCGCTGGCAATAACCTGACTTTGGAATCCACACTGAATAGCAAGCATGAGGTTGTTAGTCAGAGTTCACCCTGGGGGTGGGGGGCTCGTACGAATGACACATTAACGCAAAGTAACAACGCTTCGTGGTTGCAGGGTGGTGGCAATGTACTGCTGAAAGCTGGTGGCAACTTGAGCCTGATTGGCTCCTCGGCACAGACCAGTAGCGGCAGTTTGACAGCCTTGGCCGGCGACAGCCTGACGCTGTCGTCCACGCTGGACAGCAAGCACGGCGCGGGCAGCTGGTGGGGCGGCGGCTACGATACCTTGAGCCAAACCCGCAATGCCTCACTGCTGCAAGGCGGCGGCGATGTATTGCTGAAAGCCGGCGGCGACCTGAGCCTGACCGGCTCCTCCGCGCAATCCACCGGCGGCAGCCTGGCCGCCCTGGCCGGCAAGCAGCTGACCGTGCAGAGCGAGGTCAATACCCATCACGACATCGGCTACAACTGGGGCAACAGCCATAACTGGCAAGCCGACAGCCTGGCCGTGGCCGGCCTGGCCGGCAAGGGCGACCTGCAGCTGCATGCCGGCGGCGACGCGCTGCTGAACGGCGCCAGCCTGGCCAGCGGCGGCAAGCTGGCCCTGTCCGCCGGCAACGACATCAAGCTGGGCGCGGTGGCGACGGAAAGCCGCAACGACAACACCTGGGGCGAGACCATCCGCAACAACTACGACCTCTCCCAGCACGGCGCCGCCGCGCACGGCGAGGGCGGATTGATCCTGCAGGCGGGGCGCGACATCTCCACCCAGGCCGCCAGCCTGACCAGCAACGGCCAGGAAGCGCTGGTGGCGGGGCGCGACGTCACGCTCGGCAGCGCCGAGGAGCGGCACAGCGACTACAGCAAGACCGTGCACCACTCCAGCGGCTGGTTCAGCAGCACCACCACCACCGACATCGTCGCCCACGACAGCACGCACGAAGCCGGCAGCACGGTATCGGCCGACACGCTGATCCTCAAAGGCCAGCGCGACATCAACATCCACGCCAGCCAGGTGGCGGGCAGCGGCGACGTGACGCTGGACGCCGGCCGCAACCTCAACATCACTTCCGGCACCGATACCAGCCGCCTGTTCCAGTACCACAAAGAGGAGACATCAGGCCTGTTCTCCGGCGGCGGCCTGGGCTTCACCATCGGCAGCAAGGAATTGATGCAGCAGATGGACGGCGCGGGAACCACCCAGAGCCAGAACCGCAGCCTGGTGGGCAGCATAGGCGGCAATCTGAACATCAAGACCGGCGACACCCTCACCTTGCAGGGCAGCGACGTCACCGCCGGCGGCAATCTGTTGCTGGACGCCAAGAAGCAGAACCTGGACGTGGCGGTGGACACCTGGCACAGCGTGCAGAAGACCGTCAGCAAATCCAGCGGCCTGACGCTGCAGCTCACCAGCCCGCTGATCAACGGTTTGCAGGCGATGGAGTCCGCCTCCGAAACCGCGCTCAAGAGCAAGGACGACCGCGTCAAGGCGCTGTCCGCCGCCACCGCCGCGCTGGCCGGCTACAACAGCTACACCGCCTACCAGCAAGCGATGAGCGACGCCGGCCAGAAGACCAAGGGCGGCATCCAGTTGAGCCTGACTGTCGGCGGCAGCCGCAGCGAAAGCACCACCGTCAGCGACAGCCATAACGAAAGCGGCAGCTTGCTCAAGGCCAGCGGCAATGTGATGGACTTGGCGCACGGCGCGGGCAAGGACAGCACTATCACCGCCAAGGGCGCGCAGTTCATCGCCGGCAAGGATTTGACCTTGCAGGCCGAAGGCGACATCACCCTGCTGGCGGCCAAGAGCGCCAGCAGCGAACATACCACCAGCAGCGCCAGCAGCGGCGCGGTGGGCGTGGCGATTGGTTTCCAGGAGAATAGGCCGCAACTTGGCTTTACCGCCAACGGCAGCCTCAGCCGCGGCAGGGTGGATGGCAACGGCAGCCAGTACCAGCTGAGCGAACTGAATGCAGGCGGCAAGCTGAACCTGCAGTCCGGCGGAAACCTCACGCTGCAGGGCATCGCCAGCGGCCAGCAGGTGATGGGCGATATCGCCGGCGACCTCAAGATTGATAGCCTGCAGGACACCAGTACTTATCACAGTCTGAATCAATCGATCAGCGGCAATGTGACCATCGGGCCTATCGGCTCGGGCGGGAGCGTCAGCCTCAGCCAGCAGAAAATGGATGCCGACTACGCCAGCGTGCAGCGCCAGTCCGGCATCCAGGCCGGCGACGGCGGCTTCCAGCTGACGGTGAAGGGCATCACCGCTCTGAACGGAGCGGAAATCGCCAGCACCGACAAGGCGGCGCAGGACGGCAAGAATAGCTTGCAAACCGGCGCATTGGTGCTGAAGGACATCGACAACCATGCCGATTTCACCGCCAGCAGCATCAGTGTCACCGCCGGCAGCAGCGGCGTAACCGGCATGGCCATGGCCGCGTCGGACCACGACAACAGCACCACCCGCGCCGGCATCAGCGCCGGCAGCCTGACCATCACCGACAACGCGCTGCAGCAGGCGAAAACCGGCCAAACGGCTGAACAGGCGGCAGCCTCGGCCAACCGCGACGTCAGCACTGGCCGGGATGGCAGCGGCAAGCTGGCCAACAACTTCAACGCCAGCGAAGTGCAGGGCTTGTTCGACGCTGCCAACGCGCTGAACCAGCAGGTGGGGACATTCATCTCCAACAAGATGGAAGCGGCCAAGGCGGCGAAGGAGGAGTTGAAACAGGCAGAAGATCGCGGCATGTCGAAGGACAGCGATGAGTACCAGAAGCTTCAGCAGGCTGCTATCGACACTGAGGCGGATGCCGCCAAATGGGCGCCCGGCAGTAAAAATGGTCAAGTGACGACAGCTATCTTGGCAGGTATCACCGGTAACCTGGCCAATGGCCTGACCGGCATGGCGCAGAATGCGGGCTTGGCATACCTGCAGGGAATGGGGGCGCAGGAGGTAAAAGCTTATTTGCAAGACCTCAGCAACCATGGCATGCCGGAAGGACAAACGGAAGCTCTGCGTACCGTGCTGCAGGCCGCAGTCGGATGCGCTGGCGCTGCGGCGAGCGGACAAAATTGTGGCGCGGCAGCTGCGGGGGGCGCTTCCGCGGTGGCGTTGAATAATGCGTTGAATGTGCTGCAGCATCTCAAGCCGGAAGATATGAATGCCGAGCAGAAGGCGGACCGGGAGAGTCTGGTCAATGCGCTAGTGGCCGGTGTGGCGGTGGGGACGGGAGGCGCTTCGACAGCCGCGACGACGGTGAATGCGGCGAAGACGGAGATGGAGAATAATGGGTTAGCTGGCGAGCCTCCTAAAGTGGTACGTAATCCAAGAACAAGTGCTTTTCTGGAGGCCATGAATGAGCCGATTGGTATCATGGATCCATTGAATGAAGTACAAGATGCTATTCAAAAATTACAAGGAGTAAATAGGAAGATTGCACTTGAGCATGCTATAGATGTGCTAAAGAAAATGGGGGTAAAGGAAAGCATTGTTCCTGCATGGAATTCTGATGGAACAGTTGATCGTTATCCTGAGTCCGAAGTGCGGAGGTTGGCAGGTGTATTGGTTGCCACCTCCAATTATAAGAATGGTGTATATTCTGAGTATGAGAATAATAGTAGTCAGAAAATAATTAATGCAAAGAATGTTAATTCTCAGGGGTTTTTGTCTAATTTGCGGCCTGGTGATGCTACAGTTTCTCAAAGGCCTGTTAGAAGCTTGGTGCAGGATGAGAGCGGTAGGTATTGGTTGGAAAGTGGAAGTGGGGTAAGGATAACCCCGTCTGGAAAGTATGATTTTGTCACTATGCCGGATGGTAGTGTTAGAGTTGCAAGGCCAAATTCAAATATTGACTTTTCAACTCACCTTGGGCTTAGTGGTGGTGTTGATGTGCAATATGCAGGGGGCATTAGGTTTGGTAATAACACAGGTCCTGATCGTGGAAAAATACTTGAGTGGAATAATAATTCAGGGCATTATCAACCTCCTGCAGGGATGGCGGGTAATGCCGGATTGCCTATAAAATCGTTTAAACCGCATTAAGTACATTTGAGGCTGTTTATGGAGAGTATTGAACTCATACAGAAAATGTCTTCTGCTGATGCAGCTGATTGGATACTTGAGAAGTACGGATTAAATAATCAAAATTATTATGAGGCATTTGAATTTATTAAGAAAAAATCTTGGAAGAGAGTGGATCAGATAAAATTGGCTCGATTCTATCTGGCAAAAATGCCTTTTGCTAGCGCACTACCTTACGAGGTGTTTGCGAGTTTTATGGCCTTGCAGCCCTTTTTAATGGTAATTCGAGAATGTAAGCCATTAAGGTTGGAAGATATAAATCTAATGCTTTATCATTTGATTCCAGTGTTAAGGAAAATGGTTAAAACGCAGAAGGATAGTGAAATGGTGACAAAATTTTTAGCTGATATTAGTCAGGGTCGTAGCTTGAGCTAAGCTTGCGAAGCCCAACGTTTGCCGTGAAAAGTGAAATGATCTCCATAAGGTGGGATCTATTCACCCTCGATAAACGTTAGGTTGTATTTAATTCAGTCGACCCTATGGCCCTAATTTGCAGTTTGGAATAATTCTTTAAGGTGATGAATGAAAGTGGAAGATGCGCTTGTTATAGCGAGGGATTATATTGCCAAGAATATACCACCTTCTTCAAATGGGGGAAAGTTTGTAATCGTTTTGGATGGAGTTGCGGAGGATGAAGATGGGTGGTTTTTCCCATACCAGACGGAGAAGTTTTTGGAAATAAAGGATATGCAATTTTCAGTCGTTGGTAATTGGCCTGTTTTTGTATCTAAAGATGGATGCATTGAGTTGAGACGCTTTGGTGCTCCATTTAGTCCTAGGCCGAAGGAGTAGTCAGGCTGTAGGTTTCGCTAAGCTTGCGAAACCCAACATTTGCCGAGAAAAGTAAAATGATCTTCATCGGGTGGAATCTATTCGTTTTCGGTAAGCGTTGAGCTTTATTTCATTCAGCCTAACCTACAGCCCTTGGTGGGGGAAAGATAAGGTGATAAAGCCATGAATGTTTTGAGCACTGAAATACAGCTTAATTGTGATGGGGATGATATACCTTCCGATGTTGTTTTAAATGACGATAGGCATCGGCTTAGTAGTATCGTTGATGTCGACAATGGGGATGTCTATTTGAGATTTTCATCTAGGGAGGCTCTTTATGATTTTGCAAAGTCACTATTGCATGAAGCGGTTTTCGGCATTGGAGGGGGAAAGGAATTTTATCCCTTGATTGTGGATGGGAAATGTCTTGTTGTTGATGGTGTTAGATTGTCGGAGGAAAGTAGTCGAATTTTTGTTCAGTATCCTAGTGTTGGAGATGGTTCATACACTGAACTAGATTCGTAGAGTCCAATACTTGTTGAGAAAACTTATAATCTCATTTTGCTATTTCTCGTTAGGGCCGTAGATACCGTCTTTCACGTCAAGCGGTTTTTGCGTAGTCGGCCCGGTAAGGTTGGCGTGTTTTCAGCACGCCAAAGCACAGATGGACCAGCTTGCGCATAGCTGCTCCCAGGGCGGACATTTTCGTCTTGCCCCGCGCTAATAATCGTTGATACAGCGCCTTCACATGGGGGTTGTATCGTATGGCGACCACTGCGGCCATATACAGCACGGCTCGAAGGCGCGCTGGCCCAGCTTTGGATAGGTGAGCTCGGCCCAAGAGCGAACTGCCTGATTGACGTTCCACTGGCACCAAACCGAGATATGCGGCCAATTGCTCGGCGCTGACGAAATGATGGGTATGCATGATGGCCAGAAGATTGCTGCCCGACTGCGGGCCAATGGCCGGAATGCTGCTCAACAGGGCTAGGTCCGCTTTCAATTCCGGGTGATGGTCAATATGGTCGTCGATATCCTGCTGCAACTTGGCCAGTTGTGTTCCGATAAACGCAATCGACTCGATCAGCGATTGCGGAATCAACTTTGGTGTATCGGTGGCTTCGGCTTTTTCTTGCCGATTCAGCTCACGGCGAAGATCCTGTTGCAGCGCCTCGCGCCGAGCTAGCAACGCCTGTAGCACACGGGCTTGCCGGCTGGGAGGCATCCAGGCCATAGGTTGGAGCAAGGCTCCATAACGCGCCAGGACCAAGCTATCTACGCCATCGGTCTTGGTTCGAATCGCCAAGCCTTTAGCGAAGTCGCGGATTTGCGCCGGGTTGATGATGGAAACGATCACACCGGCATCGCACAAGGCGATGGCTGCTTGTTCGTGATACACGCCGGTGCCTTCCATCACGGCATGAACCTGCCGGGGCTCCAGGCCTTGTTTGGCCAGCCATGACAATAGAGCATGAATGCCGGTTTTATCGTTGCTCACGCATTTGGCTTTGCGTTTGTTGGCGGCATCCAGCAAAAGAGTGCAGTCTAGTTTGGCTTTGGCTACATCGATTCCGAGATAATGCATAAAGCGGGTCCTCACGGAAAATGCCTAATCGCCCATTTTCCTTGTGCATGCAGGGTCGAGCCCTTGGCTACCGTTCAATGTCGGATTTGGCGATGAGGTGGAGTCGAAGGCTTTGTCTACGGCTCAAGGTCTGGCCTTAAGGTTGGGCCCAAGCTGCTTCGGCTCCAAGTAGTGGCGGCTCACCACTATCGATTGCAAGATACAAGGTTGGGCTGAGCTTGCGAAGCCCAACGTTTACCGCGAAAACACGATGATTTCTATGAGTGGAATCTGTTCGCTCTCGGTAAACGTTAGGCTCCATTTTATCCAGCCCAACCTATGGACCTTTAAAATTCCGGGGGCAAGATGTAGTTATCCAAAATCACATGGAAGGACATGATTTTGGTGGAGTTGGTGATCAAGGACCACACTTTAACCTTAGACCGAGTGACGGGTTGAAGAATGGGCATGTTGATGGCTCTAAAGATCATTGCTATGTGTTTCCGGGGAGGAAGAAATGAAGATTCAAAAAGATATTATCAGCAATGTTTTTTTCTAGATAAAATCTATGATGGACTATGGGATCGGATATGGGATGATGGTGTGGATTTGATAAAGCTGGAGTTTTCTCCGATGTCAGATCTACTTCGTTTTGTGATTAAGGTTAGGAAAGCACCAAGTGCGCCGCCTAAGAAATGGGTGGTATGCAATTATATCCATATCATGTTTGTTGTTCAGGTGCCTAGAAACTTAAAAGCGTTGCAAAATGAAGTAATTTCGGATGCCTGTAATCCTATCGATCTTGTGATAGAAAGTGGTGCTGAAGGTTATGTTTCGGTGGTTATGTCCGGAGGCATGGATATTAGTTTTATTGCAAGTGCAATATCTGTTTCTGAGATAATGCCAGGGTAGCTATTGCTCTGGCGGTGTTGGCACGTTGTTTGATGTTCATGCAATTAATCAATTTCGGAATAACTTTTTGGTTCAGACCGGGGCGTTGGTTGGCCTGAGCTTGCAAAGCCCAACGTTTACCGCGAAAAGCAAGATGGTCATCTCTATATGTGGAATCTACCCGTCCTCGGTAAACGTTGGGTTTCATTTCATTAGCCCAAGCTGCGGACTGAGTACGCAGGAGCCGCTTGCCGTGAAAGATGGTATCTACGGCCTTGGGAAAGGTTAATGAAGCTATTCAGAGAGTGAAAGGTGGTGCGCTATGATCTTGAAAGGAAATGATCTTGTTGTAGTTATGATGGCGATGATAGGTTTTTTGCAGCAAGAAATTAAAGAAGAGGTATTGCTTGAGTTGGATTTTTATCAATTCATATCTGATGATGAGTGGACGGAGTTTGAATCTGACCCGAGCTACATGGTTGGCTCAATAAAGGATGATTGGAATAGCTTATTGCGTAATGTTGAATCGGGAAATGTTACTTTCCTAGATCTGGAGAGGCTGTCTAATGTTCTTAAAGCAATTGGGGCTAGTGCGGCAGGTTAAGGGCCGTAGATACCGTCTTTCACGTCAAGCGGCTCTTGCATAGTCGGTCCGGTAAGGTTGGCGTGTTTTCAGCCCTCCGGCAGCGAAGAAGGCCCTCCGCTACTGGAACGGGAAGCTTAGCCGCAGATTGAAGGAATCGCCGCCGACATCGCTGGTGGTGCGGAAGCCGTGGTTGTAGATCGCCATCAGCTTCACTTTGCCAAGCTGATAGCCAAGCAGCGGGCCGATGCCGTAGTTGCTGGCGCGGCAGCCGCCGGTCTGCGCGCAGGCGGCCGCGCCGCTGCCGGAGTCGTCGCTCAACTGGTTTTCCTGGTAGCCGCCCACGCCTATCGTCCATTTGCCTATGGTTTTGGCGACGGTGTAGTCGATGGCCAGTTGTTGACCGGACTTGTACTGGGTGTCCGGGTTGCGGAAATTATAGGCGTAGGTGGCGTCCATGCTCAGGTTCCAGCCATTGCGCAGCCAGCTCAGCGCCAAACCGGGCTGCAGTGTCCAGAAGCCGTTGGCGGCGCCGAGGTAGGTGCCGTTCGGCAGCCGGCGCGGCGATGAGCTGCCGGTGGGCAGGTATACCGCCAGGCTGGCTTTGAGGTGGAGGTTGTTGGGCAAGGCCCAGGACAGCTGCCCGGGAACCAGGATGGCGTTGAAGGTGCCCCAGCGACCATTGGGGGGCAGGCCATCGCCGCTAAGCGTGGTGTAGTCGATGGGCTGGGCGATGGCCACGGCGTAGTCGGCGCCGAACACCTTGAGTCCGGTCGACCACAGCACTTCCGGCAATTCGATCAGCGCTCTGACCCGCAGGCCGGTCTTGTCGCCGTTGTGGTCGTATTTGTCCACCCAGGTCCAGTAGTTGTTCAGCACGCCATAGACGCCTTTCGGCGGCACCACGCCTGCGGCCAGCCCTTCGTTGACGCCGCGCAGATGAGGATCCCACAGCTCCTGACCATTGGCGCTGGAGTGCGGCAATAGGCAGGCGATGGCGACGGACGCGGCCTGCGCGATCATTCTTGATGGTTTCATCCTGAAAGTGTCCCTGTCGGTTTCGCTTTATGGTTGGCGGCATGCCGGGCAACTGTATGCAGGCCTGGCGTTAGGCAAACTGAGTATAGGCTGCGTATTCCAAGGAGGTGGTTATTGCGAGTGAGCCATGATCATGGATTGCGGACAGAGGGGCATGCATGGACGGGATGCCCTCCCGGCATGCGTGGGAGAGCGGATTTTCCGGCGTGGACGGATCGGAAAATATCGGTAAAAGGAATATCATGTGCCGGGATGCGAATGCGCATGAAAAGCGTTGTAGTTAGCAAACCCGGCCCCGCGCAGGGGGCGGTTGGATGAGTGGACCATTAATGAGGGAAGCAGGGATGGAGCAGCCGTTGAAGGCTTATCAGGTTGGCGGCAACGATATCGTCGCCGCTGGTTCCGTGGAAGAGGCTTTGGCCGTGCTGGAGGAGCTGGCAGGCGAGACCGATCTGACTATCGAGGATGTCGCTCCGATTGCGGAGGATGAACTGGATGTGCCGGTGGAGGACGAGGAGGGCACCGCCTGTCCCACCATCCGCCAGATGCTGGCCGAGTTGAGCGAGCCGGCCTATCTTTTCGGTTGGGAATGAGGCACGTGTTCCTCTCATGAACAGCCTGGTTCATGCCGGGCCGGGTGCGGATGGGGGTGGAAGTGCCAATAGGAAGGCGTCTTGGGCGGACTCCCGCAGTCTTGCATGCAAAGCCATCGGAGGCACCGGCGTTCTTTCATTCTCGGCAAGCGTTGGATTTCATTTCATTCGGCCCAGTCCGCAATCCCGATAGGATTCGGTTGCAAGCCAAAACGCCGCCCCGCCTCAAAACCACTGCCCCACACTCCGCCAGAAATCGTCCGGCACCCACAGCAGGGCGGCGGTGGTGAGGACGTAGCGCAGGAATTTGCCGATCGCCATGTAGCACACGCTGGGCCAGAACGGGATGCGCAGCCAGCCGGCCAGAGTGCACAGCGGGTCGCCGATGCCCGGCAGCCACGATAGCAGCAGCATCGGCGCGCCGCGCCTACGCATCCAGCGGAAGTAGCGAGGGTTCAGCGCGGGCTTGCCGCTGCGCGGCGGGCGGCCTGCCGATTCTGCATGCGGGTGCGCGTGCGCGCGATGGCTGCGGCGCAGGCGATAGCGCAGCAGCGCCACCTTGGCGCCGTAGCCCATCCACCAATCGATCATGCCGCCCAGGGTGTTGCCCAGCGTGGCGACGGCGATCACCTGCCAGAACAGGTCCGGCCTGAGCTTGATGTAGGCGAATACCGCGGGTTCGGAACCCAGCGGCAGCAGCGTGGCGGATATCAGGCTGATCATGAAAATGGCTGACAGGCCCACTTTGGGCAGGGCCAGGGTTCCGAGCAGCCAGTCGAGCAGTCCTTCCATGGGGGCGGGTTCGTTCTTGTGGGTGGCCGTCGATGATATCACCGCCCGGCCGGGGTTTCGCCGCGCGTCGCGTGGTAAAGGCGGCGCTTGCGCGGCCGCCGGGTAGGCAGCCCTGCCTGCATCCGCGCGATCCGGCAATCTCGCCGGGAGAGATTAGGTCAGGAATTTAGGCCAGTTTGCAGCGTCGGATGGCGCGGGCATGCTGGCCTTTTCCATTTGCTATGGTTAAACGGCGTGCGATCAGGCGTCCGACACGCATAAAGATGCTTGGCATGGCGAATCGAGGACTGAACGCCTGGTCTTTTCGAAACCTGAAGGGGGAAAGACGATGAAATCATATGGCGCGGAGTTTCTGGGCACTTTCTGGCTGGTGCTGGGCGGCTGCGGCAGCGCGGTGCTGGCGGCGGGGTTTCCCAATCTGGGCATCGGCTTCGCCGGCGTGGCGCTGGCCTTCGGCCTGACGGTGGTGACGATGGCGTATGCGATCGGCCACATTTCCGGCTGCCACCTGAATCCGGCGGTATCCATCGGCTTGTGGGCCGGCGGGCGCTTTCCCGCCGGGCAGCTGGGGCCGTACATCGTGGCGCAGGTGCTGGGGGCCATCGCCGCGGGCGCGGTGCTGTACGTGATCGCCAGCGGCGGGGCCGGCTTCGACGTGGCCAAGGGTTTTGCCTCCAATGGCTACGCCGAGCATTCGCCGGGCGGTTATTCGCTGCTGGCGGCTCTGGTGTGCGAGGTGGTGATGACCATGTTTTTCTTATTGGTGATCATGGGCGCCACCGACAAGCGCGCGCCTGCCGGTTTCGCGCCGTTGGCGATAGGCCTGGCGCTGACCCTGATCCACCTGATCAGCATCCCGGTCACCAATACCTCGGTCAATCCGGCGCGCAGCACCGGCGTGGCCTTGTTCGTCGGCGGCTGGGCGGTGCAGCAGCTGTGGCTGTTCTGGCTGGCTCCCATCATCGGCGCGGTGCTGGGCGCGAAGGTGTACCGCCTGATCGCCGGCGAGTCGGAGTAGCTGCCCGCCATCCCGCAACCGCGGCTTAGGCCGCGGTTTTTTTTCGCGCTAAGTAGCTGCCCGCGTGCCGCCTGTTCCGCGTTGTTCAGGGTATGTCAGGTGGGTTGTTGATGTTGCGATAGCTCCCCGGCGGGCATGGGCAGGGGCGCTGGTCTATCAATAAAGCTCAGGCCGCTCGGCGGCCATTTCCGTCAGTCCGGAGGTCCCGATGCGATTTCATGTTTCGATGATTCTGGCGTGCTCCTGTTTCTATTCTCTGATAGCCGCGGCGTCGGACGGCAAGGCGCTTTACCAGCAAAACTGCGCGGTTTGCCATGGAACCCACGCTCAGGGCAAGACTGGGCCGCGTTTGGCGGGAGACGCCAGCAAGTGGCGCAAGCAGCTATTCGAGAGGGCCGTGCTGGAGGGCGTGGATGACGAGGGCAAGGCGCTGAAGGCGCCTATGCCTCATTGGGGCAATAGCAGTCTGAAAGAGGATCACGGCAAACCGCCCACCAAGGAAGAAGTGGACGCGATACAAGCCTATCTCAAGACCCTGCATTGAGAAGCGCGGCTGGCATTCGGCCCGCTCCAGACATCTGGACGCATGCCTGTCAGGCCGGCGCAGTCTTGGCCGCGCTCAGCCGCGGCAGCAGGTCGGCGACGATCTCGCAGCAGCGCAGCCGATCGGCAAAGTCGTGGCAGTCGACCGACAGCATGATTTCGTCCACGCCGGTCTCGTCCAGCAGCTTTTGCAGCCCGGTCCTCACCGTTTCCGGCCCGCCGAACACCGCCGCGCCCAGCCATTCGCTGCGGACCGAGAATTCCTCGCGCGGGCTCCACAGGCCGTCCATGCTGTCCACCGGCGGCGGCAGCGGGCGGCGGTCGCCGCGGATCAGATTGAGGAATTTCTGGTATGGCGTGGTGGCCAGGCGCTGGGCTTTTTCGTCGCTGTCCGCGGCCAGCACCGGGATGCAGGCCATCGCGTACGGCTGGCTCAGCGTGGCGGAAGGCTGGAACAGATGGCGGTACAACTGCAGCGCCTCATGCAGCTGGGCCGGGGCGAAGTGGGCGGCGAAAGCGAAAGGCAGGCCCAGCTGCGCGGCCAGCTGGGCGCCGTACAGGCTGGAGCCCAGTAGCCATACCGGCACGTTGGTGCCGGTTCCGGGAATGGCGCGCACGGCTTGGCCCGGCTGTTCCGGCCCCAGGTAGCCGCGCAGCTCCGCCACTTGCTGCGGGAAGTCGTCGCCGGCGCCCAGTCGGTCGCGGCGCAGCGCGCGGGCGGTGAGCGGGTCGGTGCCGGGCGCGCGGCCAAGGCCCAGGTCGATGCGGCCGGGAAACAGCGTAGCCAGCGTGCCGAACTGCTCGGCCACCACCAGCGGCGCGTGATTGGGCAGCATGATGCCGCCGGAGCCTACCCGTATGCGCTGGGTGTGGGCGGCGATGTGGCCTATCATCACCGCGGTGGCGGAACTGGCCACACCGGCCATATTGTGGTGTTCGGCCACCCAGAAGCGGGTGTAGCCCAGTTGTTCCACATGGCGGGCCAAGGCCGCGCTGTTGCGCAGGGCCTGGGCGGCGTCGCCGCCGGCGACGATGGGCGCCAGCTCCAGCATGGATAGGCGGGGAGATGCGGAGGATGTCATTCAATTCAGCCTGTGTTGGCGCGCGCGGACGGCGCCGGCGCGGGATGAAGCCAGTATACGGAGCGGCGCCGTTCGTCAGAAGTAGGCACTTTCAGGTGGGATAGTTGCCTTCCGGTGCGTATGGTATGAAAGAGCTGCCTTGAATTATCCTGGTACGGCCATATTTGAGAACCATTCCTGTTTGAGAGAGCAAGCATCATGACGAATCGCAGCAATCTGGACATTGTCCGCGCCACTTACGAAGGCAAATCCGAAGACAATGGCCGCAACCTGCTGGCGGCGCTGGCGCCGGACGCGGAATGGACCGAGGCGGCGGGCTTCCCGTACGCCGGCACCTATGTCGGTCCGCAAGCCATCGTGGAAAAGGTGTTCCAGCGGCTGGGCGGCGAGTGGGACGGCTATCGCGCGGCGGTGGATCATTACTATGTGGATGGCGACAACGTGGTCGCCCAGGGCTTTTACCACGGCACTTATCGCGCCACCGGCAAGAGCTTCACCGCGTCCTTCGCCCATTTCTACACGCTGAAAGATGGCAAGATCGTCAAGTTCGAGCAGATCGTCGACAGCGCCAAGGTGTGGGAGGCGATGCGTCCCTGATCGCTATGCGCGATGAAAAACGGCCAGCTCCGGAGGGAGGCTGGCCGTTTTGCTTTGTCCAGGCTGGTCAGACCGGCTGCAGCTGCTCGCCGACACCGGCGCGCAGCAGGCGCTTGACTATCATCTTCAGCACCACGCCATACATGGGCAGGAAGAACAGCATGCAGATCAGCACTTTGAAGCTGTAGTCCACCAGCGCGATCTCCACCCAGTTGGCGGCCATGAACGGATCGCTGCTCTTGTAGAAGGCGATGAAGAAGAATGACAGCGTGTCGCTGATGTTGCCGAAGAACATCGCGGTGGCCGGCGCCACCCACCAGGCCTTGAGCTGGCGCAGCCGGTTGAACACCTGCACGTCCAGGATCTGGCCCAGCGCGTAGGCGGCGAAGCTGGCCGCGGCGATGCGGGCGACGAACAGGTTGAAATGCTCCAGCGCCTGGAAGCCTTGCCACGCGCCCTGATAGAACAGCGTGGACACCAGGTAGGAGATCGCCAGCGCTGGCACCATCGCCGCCAGGATGATGCGCCGGGCCAGCGGCGCGCCGAAAATGCGCACGGTCAAATCGGTGGCCAGAAAGATGAACGGGAAGGTGAACGCCCCCCAGGTGGTGTGGAAGCCGAAGACGGTGATCGGCAGCTGCACCAGGTAGTTGCTGGAGGCGATGATGGCGATGTGGAACAGCGACAGCTGCACCAGCGCGGACAGGCGTTGCCGGTCGGTAAAGGCAAACATTGATGCATCCTTTTTGCTGAATGGGGTGAGGGAACCCAGTGAATACCCGCCGGAGGCCCATGGCCCGGCGACAGAGGGGCGTGATGATAACGCTTTTTGTCTATACATGAAAATATTTTCTGCAAAATCAAGGCCATTTCCAGCTTATATCTGAATGGCGGCATGCAGAATGACTTGTTGTTTGTTGGACAAAGAAAGCTATAAATATTCTAAGTAAATTCTCGTAATCGAATTCGACGCGCCGGGCCTGCAAGGAGTAGGACATGACCATTACGAAGAGACTGCTGTTGACCACCGTGCTGGCATTGCTGGTGATGCTGGCACTGGGCGTGCAGGGGCTGTGGAAGCAGCAGCAGGCCAATGATCGCTTCGATTACATGAAGATCAACACCTTTCCCAGCATCCATACCCTGGACGACGCCAAGGAAGCGCTGGCGGACGTGAGGCTGACGCTGGCGCGCAGCGTGGCGTTGTCGGACCCGACGGCCAAGAAGGCCGAGTTCGCCGCGCTGGCGGATCTGGACAAGCGCTTCGACGCGGCGCTGGACAAGTACGAGAAAGAATTGGTTTCCAACGATGCCGACCGCAAGCTGCTGCAGGTGGATCGCGATGACATGAAGCTCTATCGCCAGCAGCGAGACAAGTATCTGCAACTGGTGCAGGCCAATAGCATTGCCGATGCGGACAAGCTGATGACCGGCGATATGTCCAATGAGGCCAAGGCGCTGAATCAGGCGCTGATTGACCATATCGAGTTCAATTACAAGCTGGCCGAACAACTGAGCAAAGACAATACTGCCGCCTATCAGGCAGCTTGGTGGCAGTCGACGATATTGGTGGCGCTGGCGATTCTGGTGTGCGGCTGGCTCAGCGGCCATTTATTCCTCAATATCCGCAGCAGTCTGGAGCAGGTGTTGGACACCATGCAGTCGGTGCGCACCTCGCTGGATTTCCGCCTGCGCGCGCCGGTGAAGCGGATGGATGAAATAGGCAAGATAGGCAGTTCGTTCAATGAGCTGATGGGCCGTTTGCAGCAAAGCTTCCAGGAAATCCGCCGCAGCGTGGAGGACATGGAGGGCTCCATCATCCACATGGTGAATTCGTCCGGCGACATCGCCTCCAGCTCGGTGCAGCAGAGCGAGTCGGCTTCGGCGATGGCCGCCGCGGTGGAGCAGGTGACGGTCAGCATCAATCATGTGGCCGACCGGGCCAGGGAGGCCAACCATCAAGCGAAGGAGGCCGGCGAGATAGCCGACCACGGCAGCAGGGTGATGCTGGGCACGGTTGACGGCATCAGCGCGGTGGCGGAGTCGGTGGGCGAGGCCTCCGACCGCATCGGCAAGCTGCGCGAGGACAGCGTCACCATCGCCACCGTGCTGGGCGTGATCAAGGACATTGCCGATCAGACCAACCTCCTGGCGCTGAACGCCGCGATCGAAGCGGCGCGCGCCGGCGAAACGGGGCGCGGCTTCGCCGTGGTGGCGGACGAGGTGCGCAAGCTGGCCGAACGCACCGCCAGCTCCACCACCGAGATCGCTGCGGTGATAGACAAGATGCAGCAAGGCACCCAGGCTGCGGTGACCGGCATGCAGCAAGTGGTGACTAGGGTGAACGAAGAAGCGGAGAAGGCGCGCGGCGCCGGGGACACCATCCAGCAGATCAAGACCAACTCCTCGCACAGCATGCTGCTGATCGGCGAGATTTCGGACAGCATCGTCGAGCAAGGCAGCGCCAGCAACACCATCGCGCAGAAGGTGGAGCAGATCGCGCAGATGGCGGAAGCCAATTCCAAGGCATCGTCCGACTCGGCGGATTCCGCGCGCGAGCTGCGCGAACAGGCCGGCAATATCCAGCGCACGGTGGCGCAATACAAAGTGTGAACCGAACAATGACAGGGATCGGGGAAGATCCGACAGGGCCGCAAGGCCCTGTTTTCTTTTGGCGGAAGCGTTTGCAGGAAAAGGGATAAGCAAGCCAGGATTAATTGCTTAGCCGGATGCGGGGCGCTTGTTAGATTGGAACGGTATTTCCAACTCGTACCAAATGGACAAGCCATGGCGAAATCGCGCGCATTCCTCAATCTGATCCTTTCCGCCGCATGGGCGCTTTCCGCCGGCATGGCGGCGGCCGCCGACGCGGTCACCGTCGGCTACCAGACCGGCATCGATCCCACCAAGGTGCCGCAGGCCGACGGCGCTTACGAGAAAGCCACCGGCAGCCGCATCAACTGGCGCAAGTTCGACAGCGGCGCCGACCTGATCGCGGCGGTGGCGTCCGGCGACGTGGCCATCGGCAATATCGGCTCCAGCCCGCTGGCGGCCGCCGCCAGCCGCGGCCTGCCGATCGAAACCTTCCTGGTGGCGGACGAGATCGGCTCGGCCGAGGCGCTGGTGGCGCGCAAGGGCAGCGGCATCGCCAAGCCGCAGGATCTGATCGGCAAGAAGGTGGCGGTGCCCTTCGTCTCCACCACCCATTACAGCCTGCTGGCCGCGCTGCGCCACTGGGGCGTGGACCCGGCGAAGGTGAAGATCCTCAACCTGCGCCCCGGCGAGATCGCCGCCGCCTGGCAGCGCGGCGACATCGACGCCGCCTATGTCTGGGACCCGGCGCTGGGCAAGATCAAGCCCAGCGGCGCGGTGCTGACCAGCTCGGCCGAGGTGTCCAAGTGGGGTGCGCCCACCTACGACATCTGGGTGGTGCGCAAGGACTTCGCCGCCGCCCATCCCGAGTTCGTCTCCCGCTTCGCCAAGGTGTCGCTGGACGCCATCGCTGGCTACCAAGCCAATCCGCAGGCCTTCATCGCCAACGCGTCCAACATCGCCAAGATCAGCCGGCTGACCGGCGCCGCCGCGCCGGACGTGGTGGCCGGACTGAAGGGCAACCGCTTCCTCGGCCGCGACGAGCAGGCGGCGCTGCTGCAATCGCCGTTCGTGGCCGCGGTGGGCAAGACAGCCGCTTTCCTGAAGGCGCAGGGCAAGGTGGAATCGCTGCAGCCGGACTACGGCCCCTATGTGACCAACCGCTTCGTCAAGACGGCGAGGTGAGCATGGCCGCCCTGACCGCTGACCGGGTGTCGGTCCGCTATCCCGGCCAGGCGCAGCCGGCGCTGGACGGGGTGTCGTTGAACGTGGGGCCGGGCGAACTGGCGGTGGCGCTGGGGCCGTCCGGCTGCGGCAAGACCACCTTGCTGAACCTGTTCGCCGGCTTCCAGTTTCCCGATTCCGGCAGCGTGCGCTTCGGCGGCGCGCCGGTAGCCGGGCCCGGCGCGGAGCGCGCGGTGGTGTTCCAGCAGCACGCCTTGCTGCCGTGGCTGAGCGCGCTGGACAACGTCGCTTTCGGCCTGCGCCTGCGCGGCGTGCCGCGCGCCGAGCGCCGCGCGCTGGCCGAGCGTGCGCTGGAGCAGGTGGACTTGGCCGAGGCCGGCTCCCGCTATCCCTGGCAATTGTCCGGCGGGCAGAAACAGCGCGTCGGCATCGCCCGCGCCTTGGCCGGCCGCGCTGGCGCGCTGTTGATGGACGAGCCGTTCGGCGCGCTGGACGCCTTCACCCGCGAGCAGATGCAGGAGCTGCTGCTCAAGGTGTGGGCG
Organism: Chromobacterium indicum; assembly: GCF_039708975.1. NCBI lineage: Bacteria > Pseudomonadati > Pseudomonadota > Betaproteobacteria > Neisseriales > Chromobacteriaceae > Chromobacterium > Chromobacterium indicum. Next base: position 56,557 of record NZ_JAYFSJ010000009.1, on the reverse strand, counting down.
GAGTCCGGCAGCAGCGTGTTCCTGATCACCCACGATATCGAGGAGGCGCTGTTCCTCGCCACCGAACTGGTGCTGATGTCGCCGGGGCCGGGCCGCATCGTCAAGGCGCTGCACCCGCCGTTCAGCCGCCGCTGGCGCGCAGGCGACAGCGCGCGGGCGATCAAATCCGACCCTGAGTTCATCGCGCTGCGAGAACAATTGCTGGCCGACGTGTTCGCCCAGCGCCGACAGGAGGCATGGGCATGAGCGGCATTGAAACCACCGCGGAACAGGAGTTGCTGTCCGTTTCCTCTCGCATCGAGGGTAGCCCGAGGCCGGGACGCGAACCATCCCGGCTATGGCTGGGCGCGGCCAGCCTGGCACTGCTGCTGGGCGGCTGGTGGCTGCTGGCGCACAGCGGCTGGGTGCCGGCGCTGTTCCTGCCCGCCCCGGAAGCGGTGCTGAACAAGCTGTTCGTCGTTGCCGGCCAGGGCTTCATGGACGCCACGCTGTGGCAGCATCTGGAAGCCAGCCTGCAGCGCATCGCGCTGGCCTTGATCGCCGCGGTGGCGGTGGGCGTGCCGTTGGGCGCGCTGATGGGGCGCAGCCAGCTGGCACAGGGCTTGCTTGATCCTATGTTGGAGGCATATCGTCCAGTGCCGCCGCTCGCTTATTTGCCGCTGATCGTGATCTGGTTCGGCATAGGCGAGCTGTCCAAGGTGCTGCTGATTTTCCTGGCCATCCTGGCGCCGGTGGCCATCGCCACCCGCCACGGCGTGGCCCAGGTCAGCCGCAACCGGCTGCGCGCGGCGCAGAGCCTGGGCGCCAGCCGCTCGCAGCTGTTGTGGCTGGTGGTGTTGCCCGAGGCGCTGCCGCAGATTCTCACCGGCATCCGCATCGGCTTGGGCGCCGGCTGGTCCACGCTGGTGGCGGCGGAGCTGGTGGCGGCCACGCGCGGCTTGGGTTTCATGGTGCAGTCTGCGGCGCAGTTTCTGGTCACCGACGTGGTGGTGCTGGGCATCCTGGTGATCGCCGCGGTGGCCTTCGCGCTGGAGCTGGGCTTGCGCGCGTTGCAGCGCCGGCTGGCGCCTTGGCATGGACAACAAGACTAGGAGCCGCTAACAAAACCCCTGATCCTGCGTTGCGCCTCCTTGCCGTACTTTGTGTACGATCTGCGTCGGCGCGCCTTGGCTCAGGTGCTCTATGAGGTTTTGTCAGTGGCTCTAGAACAAATAATAGCGAGGAGATTCGCATGAATTTGCAATTGACCCGCCTGAGCCCGGCTCTGGGCGCGGAGGTGGAGGGGATAGATCTGGCGCGGCCGTTGGACGACGAGCAGCGCCGGGCATTGAACGAGGCGCTGCTGCGCCATCAGGTGCTGTTTTTCCGCAGCCAGGACATCACGCCGCTGCAGCAGCGCAATTTCGCGGTGCGCTTCGGCGATCTGCACACCCACCCGATCTATCCGCAGCACCCGGACGCGCGCGAGATCGTGGTGCTGGATACCGACGTGGTGGACTTGCAGGACAACGCCATCTGGCACACCGATGTCACTTTCATCGAGACCCCGCCGCTGGGCGCGGTGCTGGCGGCGCGGCAGCTGCCGGAACTGGGCGGAGATACGCTGTGGGCCAGCGGCATCGCCGCCTACGAGGCGCTGTCGGCCAGCCTGAAGGCCAGGCTGGAAGGTTTGAGCGCGGTGCATGATTTCGCCAAATCCTTCCCGCTCACGCGTTACGGCCTGACTGACGACGACCGCCGCCGCTGGGACGAGACGCGGCGCAAGCATCCGCCCATCAGCCATCCGCTGGTGCGCATACATCCGGAAAGCGGCCGCCGCGCGCTGTTCGTCAGCGAGGGCTTCACCGTCGCCGTCAACGATCTGCCGGAAGCCGAAGGCCAGGCGCTGTTGCAATTCCTGTTCGCCCACCAGTCGCGGCCGGAGTTTTCGATACGCTGGCGCTGGCAGCCGGGCGACGTGGCGTTCTGGGACAACCGCTGCACCATCCATTACGCGGTGGACGACTACCGGCCGGCGCGGCGGGTGATGCACCGGGCGACGATACTGGGAGACCGGCCGTACTAGTTCGGCGGCGTTGAGTCTTGCAGGCAGCAAAAAGGCCATCCATAGGGATGGCCTTTTCATTTGAATGACGACGGGACGGATCAGCCGACCAGCCGCATCTTGAACTGCTTGCCCTTGATCTTGCACTGCGACAGCTTGGCCAGCGCCTGCTCTGCAATGCTGCGCTCCAGCGCGACGAAGCTGGCGAACTCGAAGATGTTGATCTTGCCGATCTGGCTGCCCTGGAAGCCGGCGTCGCCGGTCAGCGCGCCCAACAGGTCGCCCGGGCGCAGCTTTTCGCGCTTGCCGCCGGCAATCTCCAGCGTCACCATCGGCGGCAGCAGCGGGCCGCCGGGGGCCGGGGTCAGCTCTTCCACGTCGGCCCAGGTCAGGTCGGCCTGCTGGTAGTTTTCGATCTGCACCAGGCGCTTGGCTTCGCTGTCGGTGGCAAGGGTCAGCGCCAGGCCATGCTGCTCGCCGCGGCCGGTGCGGCCGATGCGGTGGATGTGCACTTCCGGATCATGGGTGACGTCGACGTTGATCACCACGTCCAGTTCCTTGATGTCCAGGCCGCGCGCCGCCACGTCGGTGGCCACCAGCACGGTGGCGCTCTTGTTGGCGAAGCGCAGCAGGATCTGGTCGCGCTCGCGCTGTTCCAGGTCGCCGTGCAGGGTCAGCGCGTTGAAGCCCTGTTCCTGCAGCTCGCGCACCAGCTCCTTGCAGCGCTCGCGGGTGTTGCAGAAGGCCAGCGCCGAAGTGGGGCGCAGATGGCGCAGGATGCGGCTGACCGTCTCCAGCCGGGTCTCCGGCTTCACCTTGTAGAACCACTGTTCGATGTGGTCGGCGTTGTGCAGCGACTCCACCTTCACTTCCACCGGGTTTCTCAGGAACTGCGCGCTGGCCTTGCGGATGTCCTCCGGATAGGTGGCGGAGAACAGCAGGGTCTGGCGGGTCTTCGGGCAGGCGCGGACGATGCCGACGATCTCCTCGATGAAGCCCATGTCTATCATGCGGTCGGCCTCGTCCAGCACCAGCGTCTTCACGCCGGTCAGGTTCAGCGTTTCGCGGAACAGGTGGTCCTGCAGCCGGCCCGGCGTGCCCACCACGATGTGGGCGCCGTGCTCCAGCGAGCCGATCTGCGGGCCCATCGGCGTGCCGCCGGTCAGCGTCACCACCTTGATGTTGTCGATGGCGCGCGCCAGACGGCGGATTTCCTGCGCCACCTGGTCGGCCAGTTCACGCGTCGGGCACATCACCAGCGCCTGCACGCCGAACCAGCGCGGGTTGAGGCTGGCCAACAGGCCCAGTCCGAACGCAGCCGTCTTGCCGCTGCCGGTCTTGGCCTGGGCGATCAGGTCGCGGCCTTCCAGAATGGCGGGCAGGCTGGCGGCCTGGATGGCGGTCATCTGGTGGTAGCCCAGGCTGTCCAGATTGGACAGCAGCGGGGCGGGCAGGGGCAGGGTGGAAAAAGCGGCTGGTTTCACAATGACTTGGCGCGGTTGGCTAAAGGCTGGGCAGTGTAACAGCAGTGAGGCTCGCGGCCAAATGCCCGGCGCATTTTCGGTTGGAAAAACGCCCGGTCGAGCCGGGCGCGGGGAGCTGCCTCTCTCGTTTTATCAGATGCCGCCGGTTTTGCCGGGTTTAGCGCTCACACCCGGAACCGCGACACCGAGTCGGTCAGCCGCTTGGCCAGCGCCTCCAGCTCTTCGGCAGCGCCCACGGTCTGGCGGATGTCGGCGTCGTTGGTGCGCGCCATGCCGGCGATGGCGTCGATGTTCTCGTTCACCGTCTGGCTGGTGCGGCGCTGCTGCTCTGTCACTTCCACGATCTGCCTGAGGCCGCTGCGCACCTCGGCCACCGACTGGTTGGCCGCGTCCAGCACGCCGGCCACGCTGTCGGTGGCGTGGCGGCTGGCCTCCAGCGATTGCAGGCCGGCGCTCACCGCCTGGCGCACCGCGTCGGTCTTGTCGTTCAGCGAGCCGGTGACGGCGTCGATCTCGCTGGCGGACTTGGCCGACTTTTCCGCCAGCTTGCGCACCTCGTCGGCCACCACGGCGAAGCCGCGGCCTTGCTCGCCGGCGCGGGCGGCTTCTATCGCCGCGTTCAGCGCCAGCAGATTGGTTTGCTCGGCGATTTCGCGCACCTGCTTGGTCATGTGGGTGATCACGGCGGTGGAGTTGACCAGCTCGCTCTCCGCCTGCGCCATCAGCTGCACCGCGCTTTCCGCCTGGCCCACCTCGCGCTGCAGCCGGTGCAGGCTTTGCCGGCCTTGTTCCGAGCGCTGCAGGCTCTCCTCTGCGCCGCTGCTGACGTGCTCGGCCTTGCCGGCGATCTCGCCGATGTGGGCGGCCAGCTGGTCCACCGCCTCGGCGGCGGCCTGCGACTGGCTGTTCTGGCGATGGGAGCTGGCGGCCAGTTGGCCGGCGCCGTCGGACAGGTTGCGCGCCGACTGAGCCACCGCGTCGGCGCTGTCGCTGACTTGGCGCACCAGGCCGGCCACGGTGCCCAGCATCTGGTTGAACAGGCGGGCAGTGACGCCGATCTCGTCCCGGCTGCGTTCCGGCAGGCGGCGGGTGAGGTCGCCTTCGCCCTTGGCCAGTTCGGCCAGGCCTTCGGACATCTCCCTCAGCGGGCGGGTGACGAAGCGGCGGATGAATAGATAGACCACCGCCAGCATCGGCAGCGAGGCGAACAGCGCGAACAGGATGCTTTGGGTGCGGAAGGCGTCGACGGACGCGTATGGTTTAGCTTGCGATGTCATTGGTAAACGCTGACGATGGTCAAAAAAATCCCCCAGCGCAAGGCCGGGGGCGAAGGGGTAGAACCGAATTTATGTTGAGGGAATGATGCGGCGTCCTTGGCAGAGCGTGCAGGGGATGCGTACAGCTTGATCCCCTTTGCAGATCGGGCAGTGTGTGGGATGTCGTTCCGTCAGAAATGGGAGGTTGCATGGCACAAGGCCCTTTCCTTTGCACTGCGGGCAGGTAATGAGTTGCATGGCTTCCTTTCCTGACTGCGGACTTATGACAAGTTGCATTGTCTAAGCTTATTCTGAAATTAACGTAATACATCAATAGTGAACATAACATGTCATTCCACTGGCGAGCAAGCTAAGGCAACGTTAAACATCATATGTAGATGCGAAACGTCAAAGAAAATGGGAACAACGCTTGCGGTTAGAGTCGGGACAAACATCGCGGAAGCCCGGAAGAGAGCCGGGCTGGCGCAAAAGGTAGTGGCTGAGCGCATTGGGATGGAAACAGAGTCTTTGTCGCGGATCGAGCGTGGTAATGCATCGCCTAGCCTGGCGACGCTTGACCGCTTGGCGGATGTTTTGGGTATCCCGCTGCAACAGCTGTTGAGCGGGGCTTCTGTCGGATTGTCGTCGTTGGCTGCAACGGTTCAAGCGGAAATGGAACCCCTTGACGACGTGGACCGCCTTTTCGTGGTGGATCAGGTTCGGACGCTATCTAGAAAGCTGGCAGAAAAATCAAAATAGAATTCTGTATCAGGCAGCTAGTTTTGAAGGTTTTCCGTCTTGAGTTGATTTTTTATCAATGGTTAGGAATTTTAGTCCGGGTGGGGATGTCTGGACCCGGATATGTCCTTCTCCTATTAGAAAGTTCTTGTAGCTAGAAATTGCTACATTCCACGCTTCCATTGCGACTTGATTCCCCATTTCAATTACATTCCCGTCTACGTCCACGATGGCTAGTTGTGCCGGTTTTCCCTCTGCAGTTTTAACGGTAAGGCCCTCAAATATTACGGCGCTCATGTCAGCCTTCTCAAGGCTTCCTATTTTAATGTTTCCGATGCACATTTTACTTTCCTTATATGATTAAGCTGTGATTGGGTTCGTTTCTAGTAGCCTATTCAGTCGGCTGCGAAGATTATGAATCGCGCGTTTCTCGCCTGTATTGTTTGGGATGCCTGTTCTTTTTCCACTCGGTAAGATCAGAACGGGATGTTTCCGCCCAGGTCGCAATTCGCCGCCTGCTGCGAGGATGGGAGCTATAAGTTTTTGTATTTCTTTTTTGCATTTCAGGACTGGATGTTGAGGAGTCGGCCAAAAAACAGCCCGCCGAGAGCGGGCTATTTGTTACGCTGCGTCTAAAAGGTTGCTAGGAAAGTTGAGTAGGCTGTCGCATATAACTAACACTGCCCATGGTTCACTGTGGATGTAAATATCACCTGTTTTTATTGAGCGGTGAACTGCAAGATTTCTCTTGGTGGCTAGTTCTTTTAATACGTCAAGCCGAATCCCTTCAGTTAGGGCCATTATACGAACATGTGGGCCGGCATTCGTTTGAAGGTGCGCGTCTATGTATTCAATTTTGGTAAGAGGTTGGCTTAAAATGTCTAGCAATAGCTCTTTCATTATATAAAAATGTTGTTGAATCTTGGGCATCGCTTTTTCTAGATTGCGGGCTTGTTCCTGAATGTTGTCTTGAATTTTCATTTAATAATTCCTATTAAATATTCCGGTGTGGTGCTGGCCATTGTTTTATTTTTTCCAGTACATTGAAGTTTTGCCATTTGCACTATGCTGGCGCTGTATGTGCAATGCGCCTATTGCCATTAGTTTGGCGATATCGCGCCTAGTCTGGTCGGCATGCTCGTTTTGGGTTTCCGCGTGAAGCTGGGGAAAGGTGTACCGCTGGCGCGATTCCATTGCGTCAAAAAGCATCAATTGCCTTTGAGTCATTTTGATGCGTAGTGGATTGGTGAAGCCGCAGGCCATCAGTTGCGACATCATCCCCTGCAGCGGAAGGACGCTATTTGGTCGGGCTATCATGCGACCAGTCCTTCCGGCAGTCCTTGCGTCAGGATTGGCTTAAGCTGCTGCAGGTAGTCGGCCCATACCATTTGCAGTCGGTGCTTAGGCATGCGTCCCCATTCCGGACTTGCCAGGGCTTCGGCAAAGGTCTGGCCTTTGATACTGAGTTCTGCAATATCACGGCCGGCCAGATCGGCATTTGGGCGGTGTAGCGTGACAATGCCGGCGATGCGATCACGGTTTTCGTGATAGACGCTGGAGTCCCGAAATCTGCGGCTGTCTCGTTCAACCGGGCCAAAGTGTTCGTTTTCCCAAACCACGACGGGGGCTGAAGTGCTGTGGAGTAGAGCCTCTAGGCCGTCTATGGTGTCGTCCATCGCTTGGCCGCCGACAAGTACGGTATGGATAAACACGCGGCGGCCTGCCGCGTTGAGTACGTCAATGGCGCCAGTCTCTGCCAGATAGCCCGTCGCAGGAATGAACGATGTCGCGCCGTTGTCGATGACTGAGGGGCCGTCATGCTCAAGCAACCATTCCACCATGGTGTCAAACTGACGGCTGTTAATTTGGTTATCCTGGTTCAGGATGTTCAGCCCCCGCGCTTGCAAGGCAGGGAAATGCATCAGGGTTTTGTTGACAGGATCGGTATCGATTCCCTGCGGACGGGTGCCAAAAATGGCCCAAATCGCTTGAGCGAGAAGGCTTGTGATGTGCGACTTGCCTACGCCGCCTTTGCCTTGAAGCGTAATGTGGGTGTCGTTGTATGTCATAGGTTCACCATTTTGTTTTTCTGTCTCTGAATTTCCCGTAGTCAAAGCGACCTGATCGGATTGAATGTGGCGTGGTCTTGGTGGCCGGCGTGGCTGCGATGGGCATACTGGCCGCGCTGGCCGGGGTGTTTGGGGTTGCTTGGGCATGGGGGGCTTTCTTGCCTTCCTCGCGGCGGCGTTCACGATAGAGCGCGTTCCGGAATTCAACGTGGCTCATGTGCAGGCCATCGGCCGCCAGTGCCTCGATGATTTGGGCGTGCCGGACTCCTCGTTCTATTGCTGCGTTTATCTGCGGTAACAGGGTGCGGAATCGAGCCGCTTTGCTCTCGCCTTTTCCTGCTAGAGCCGCAAGCAACTGGTTGGCGTCTGGTTTGCTCATGGGGGCTAACGAATGGCTCACATCCCGCTAACGGGGCGCTCACAACGCGCTAACAAATCGCTAACGGATGGTGATGCGTGCTAACGGAAGTGAGCGTAAAAAAACGGCTGGTTAATCCCAGCCGTTGGCGGTGTCGGCGCGCAGGTAGATCCGTTCTGCGCGGTCGTTGATTCGTTGTCTTGTGCGATTCTTGCGGGTGGCCATTTCTGGCGGTAGGCCCGGAGGAGCCAAGACGCGCAGCAGCTGTTCGCGTCGATGCATCTGCCGCACGATGTAATGGCGTAGGCTCATTCCATTTCGTCAATCGCTTGCGATAGCTCTGCAATGGCTTCATTGAGCCAAGAGAGCGAGGAATCCAGATTGTCGGCCATGGCTTCCAGCGATTGGCCGTTAGCGGATCGCAATTGGTTTTCCGGCATGTCGCTGATGGCCTTGCGGGCCTCGTTGAGCTTGGCTTGCAGCTGCTGTTGCAGCTGTTCAAGTTCTTGCTTGAAGGCTTGGTGCATTTTCCATTCTCCTTAGATTCGGCAGCGCATGGCTGCATCCGATAGCGTCCGATTAGGCGCTATCGGGTGCAGGCTTATGCCGGCCAGCGGTTCAGGGACGCGCACGTTGTTAATCGTGCGGCTGGCCGGCATAAGCTTGGTGCCCATGCCTGACTATGTCGGGTATGCGGTTACGGCATCGGTACGGATGCCGAGACGTTTTCATAGATTGTTAATGAGCGATCTACTCAAGGTAGGTATCTGCGCATTTTACAATCAAAAGTTAACATGTCAACTTAAAGTTAACAAAAGTAAACTATTTGATGGGGTGTTGAAAATGAAATCACATTTAAATTGTTATTATTCATTAACTTAGCATGGGTGGGCTGGTTGCTCCTTGCATCAAGCCCTATGCTTTGGAGGGATATCGTAGGTTGCAAGGTCTATGCGGATGACACCGGAAGTTGTTTCGATGTTGCGAGAGGTGACGCCTTTGGCCATGGCCCAGCTGGTGCCCTGGCAGCGGTCGCTGCTGGCAATGTCGGATCAGGATGATTTGAGGGCGTTTTTGCTTGGGCTGCAGTACAGCTTGCCTGGCTCGCCGCCCTTGCTGTTGGCCAGGATGTCGCGGGACATCCCGTCACGAACACCTATTTTGGCTATCGATTTGGGATGGCCAGGGCGCTGGCTGGATTTGTATCGGCGCCGCTCTTGGCATGAGGTCGATCCGGTGATCTTGGCTGGTGCGGGCCGGCCGATTGTTTGGTCTGACGAGTTGGTGCCGCAGGAAGGTGATAGTAGGCGGCTGCGTGATTTCAAATCAGCCTGCAAGCGAGCAGGGATGATGCATGGTCTGACCTATATTGCGGATCGTGATGAATGTAGGGTGATCATTTCCATGATCGGTGAGTCGGTCGAGCGCGAGGCTTACACGAGGCAGATGCTGTCTTTGTTGCTGCCGTCCCTGGCAGATGTTGCCGCCCGCGTATTGGCGCGGGATGCACGAATGGCTAAGTTTACGGATAGAGAAAGGGAGGTTTTCGACTTGCTGGTATGGGAGGGGCTAACGCAAAAGGAGGTGGCCAAGCGCCTGGACATTGGCCTGAGTACGGTAAAACTGTACCTGAGGAATATGAGAAAGTTACATGGAGTCAAGACCTTATCTCAGCTTGCGTATCGAGTTGCCGCTGTGGAAGGGAGTTAGAGAATCGTTGAAGTAAGTACAAACACGTAATTAGACGAAAGTCTAGTTTTGCTCGTTTGTTTGAACGCGTATAGTTCGCGCTGCATCTTCGAACTACCCAAAAAGCAGAAATAAAAATGCACAAAAATACGGAAAATACGGAATTCGTTGCTGAGGTACGAGTAAGAATTAAAAATGATGGCAGCATTCTTGTTGACGAGTGGGGCGATGCCTCGCGCGTGTGGGCCTTCATGCTCAGTTCGGCGTCTATGATGGCACAGCGTCGTCCCTTGCCTGCAAAAGCGGCATAGGGAATTACCCTGAATAGAAAAAGCGGCCTGTTGGCCGCTTTTATTTTTTCTTCTGCAAAGTGTCCGCCAAGCCTCTCAAAAAGTCCGCTAGTGCGTCGTCGCCCTGGGCGATTAGCCAACTGGCCAGTTCCCTCGGATCGGATATCGTGGTGGTCCGATCCGGAGGGGTGGCTGGTTCAGGCATCGGCTCATCGTGCTGGGTGATGGTGATGTTAGGGCTGGTCACGATGACATTTGACGTGAAATGCCCATATTCCAATTCCGCTGCTGAGACTCCCAAGAGGTCAGCTATCTTGTCAAGCTTTTCTGGGCGCGGGCGGGCTTCGCCTCTCATGTAGCGGTGCATCATCACGTGACTGACAGGAACTAGCTTGGCGAATGGTCGTGGGGTAACTCCACGGATTTGCATGAGCGCCGTGATGTTCCGGGACAAGAGGGTTTCGGTGTTTGTATCTTCTACCATAGGTCGAATGGTAGCGGGAATGTTGGGCGCGGTCATGCGTATTAAAAGTTGCCTTTTGTTAACTTTAAGTTGATAATCCCGCCCCATGAAAGAAACTACGCCCATTGACGCCGTTTTTGCCTTGCTGGATGGACCTTCCGCTGTCGGTCGTGCACTCGGTGTAACGCCGTGGGCGGTCTGCAAGTGGCGGGTCAAGGTTCCTGCAGGTCGCTGTATCGACTTGGAAAAACTGACTGACGGACGTGTTCGTTGCGAGTCCCTGCGGCCCGATATCGATTGGGCCTATCTGCGCGGGACCGCCCCATCTGCGGCCTCGACTCCAACTTAGATTACTCCTCGTTCCCTTGCTGTCAGCGGGAACGTTTGCCGGCTTGTCCGGCTTTTTTCTTGTGTGATGGCCGCTGGCTGCGGCCTCTGTAAATGACATTGGTAAATATGCTAGCTGGAATAAACATGAATTGCATGCGCCATGGTTCGCACAAAACGCCAATAGCAGTGATTCGGGATTACGTAGACCTTTGGCGCAAACAGGAAGGCTTGAGCCGTCAGGCAGCCGCCGCCCGGATCGTGGAAACCTATTTGTCCATGGACTACGGGCGCGTATGGCCCATTGATTTCATGGTGGAGGGTGACGCGTATCAGGTGCTAAAGGCCAATTCTGATCGGATATGGCGTTGGCTGGATGATCAGATGAAAGAAAAGAACCTGCTCAATTGCAATGCAATGCCGGTGGTGTTGATGACATTGCCGCTGAGCATCCGCTTGCAGTGCTTGACCGAGCTGCTAGCGCCGTTGGGCATGGTCCCGGCGCAGCTGCTAATGCATGAACCGGTTGGCAGCCATGCCGCATTGATGATGGAGGCCACGAAGGATACCGGATTGGGCCTGTCGGCGTTTGCCGCATTGGCCGAGGACATGACGCGTGAGCAGTTGACGAGGGCGAGGGCGGGCTTGTCTGAGGCGATCAGCGCTAGTGCCGAATTGCTGCGGTTTGTGGACTGCGCATTGGCCCAGCCCGTCGAAGGAAGGTAGCGCGCTGATGTCCGATTGGCTGCGCATGGAGTTGTACCGCCTGGCGTGGAAGGTATCCAAGGCCAAGCCGGAGGATAAGCCACGGCTGCGGCGTCGCCATATCGAGCTTTTGAAAAAATCCTTGGGGAGCCGGGATGGAGTGGGTGAGGGTAAGCGGTGATGTCGTCGCTGATGCCGCCTATGTGCTGAGTTTGCCGACCATACAGCTACGCGAACGCGAGTTGAGGCGCTTGGGCCGAGTCTATGGCGCTGGGCATCGTGAAAGCGTGAGCCGGGCGGCTAAAGAAAACTGGCCGGCGGCAGAGTCGAAATTGCCGCCGTTGCCGATGGAAAAACACAGTAACCCGCGACTTGCCGCGCTGGCGGCGGTTGGGGGGAAAGGGGGGCTATGAGAATTCTACTATCTGAACCGGAGCAGGCGACTTTGTTGGAATGCAGCCTGGAAGCATATCGGCTGTATGTGGCCGGCTTGCGGCCGTGCATGGACATGCAGACAGGCATTGTCGGCCGGGGGTATCCCGTCAGCCGTGCCGTGCTGGCGATCAACTGCCAGTATGTGCCGCCGCGTGGCAGTAAGCGGCCGGCCTGGCGGCCGTCGCATAAGCAGATTGACGCCTTGATTGAGGAGTTGATCCGGGTCGGGCTGGTCAAGCGTGCGGCCGCGGTGCAGGAAGTACAAAAGCTGGTGGTGAAACTGCCGTTGGCATTGGTACGTCCGCAGGAGGAACGGGACATGAAAGGGAAAGGCGGAAGGGGAGAGTTTGCAGCGCTGAAAGCCCTTGTCTGGAAACACATTCCCGGCCATTTGAGACCGACTGAACAGGATAGGAGCCGACAGGATGAACAGGACATATCGGAGAGTCAGGGAAATGAATATACATATCCCGCGCGTGAGGGAGAGGCCGCAGGACAGACAAGCCCAGCGGTGACACTGGCGATTGCCGCGCGTCGGCTGGGGGTGAAGGTCGGCGGTGCTGCCCATCCTGTCGTGCTGGCATGGGTGGATGCAGGGGTGACGGTTCCGAAGCTGCAGGAAGGCATCGCCCGATGCCGCGCTTACATTGCTGAGGGTGAGTCGATCCCGGTCAAATATCTTGCCAGCGTTTTGAAGTCGATGGACGAGGAGGAAAAACCGTCTGCAGGGCATGCCATACGCCGTGGGCTGCGAGTGGTGAAGGGTGGTCAGGCTGGACGGCCTGCGCCGGCTTGGTTAAGCCTGCCATCTGCGGAAGCGCATGAGGGGGCGGCTGTGATAGGGAACGTGAAGGGGGCCGCCGATGGATGGATTGAATAAGGCGCTGCGATATTTTGATGGTCTGGCGGTCTTGGGTCGCATGGTGCCGGCGATGGGTGTCTGTGCCGTGCATGGCGAGTTTGGAGCCGAGCTATTGCCGGGGCGGGAGCCGATTTGTCTGAAGTGCAGTCATGAGCGGGAAAGGGAACGAAGAATGCAGGAACGGCGCGAAATGTTGTTGCAGGGTTGTGGCATTCCGGGGCGGTATCGACAGGCGAAGTTTCGGGACTTGCAGCCAGTGTGTGAGGCGCAGGCGGCAGTCATTGAGGCATTTAAGGGCTGGGTGGCTTGGGTGGGGCGGGACCGCAACGCCGGCAACGTGGTGATAACCGGCGGGCCGGGAACGGGTAAAACCCATATGGCCAGCGCCGCGACCTTAAACCTGATTGGACATCGTGGCCTTGGGGTGCGCTATGTGACGGCGGACCAGATGCGGACAGAGATATGCGAGACCTGGGGGCGGCCTGGACGAAGCGAGCATGCGGAGCTTAGCCGCTTCGCGGCCTATCCGGTGCTGATCATTGATGAAGTGGAAATCTTGGACCCGAACGGGCATGGCCTGCGGTATTTGAATCGGGTGGTGGATAGCCGATCGGCGGAAGGGCTGCCAACGGTCTACATCAGCAACCAGACAAAGGACGGTCTGCGGGACATGATCGGCTATCGGGCCGTGAGCCGGATGTATGAAAACGCCCTGATTCTGCAATGCAGCTGGGGGGATTATCGGGACCGCCGCCTAGCTGGCTGAGCGCGCCTACATGGTAAAATTTCAAACTAAAACAAAGCCCGGCGCGGATCGGGCTAAGGGGTTTCCTCGCTGACAGATTTGGGGGAATCGTAATGGTTGTTGATGTTGTGGGTGCGGTACGTTGGGCGCTGGAACTGGTCGGGGCGGGTGGTTTGAAGGCTGCGCCATCCTTTGGCGAAGTGCGTGACGGGATGGTGTCGCGGGGGCCGGAATTGGCATTGATGAACGCACATGAACTTCATCGGGCATCGCTGATGATGGAGCAACGTTTCCATGTGGCACTGATGGCAAGGGTATTGAGCGGCAGCTTGCCGCACTTGGAAGGATCGTTCAAAGAGTTGACTGCCTATGTTGCTCATTATGGCCAAAAGGGAGGCTTGAACGCCTTGCGGTTTGGTCGGGAGGGGATAGCGTATTGGGTCCGTTACTGGTTGACCGGCATGGGGTCGTTTCGAGAGTTCGGCCGGGAGTTCGGGATCGATGGCCAGACAGCGGCAACCTTCTACCGGAGCCATATCAAAGTCTTGCTTGATGGCTGGCTATCGGCGGGCTGCGGCGCACTGGAGCCGATTGTATTGCGGCAGATGGAAGATGATGCGTTGCGTGTGGCTTGACGTGGGATAAATTCCGCAATAACATGCCGTCAACACCGCCAGAGGTGCGTCCAAAGCCCAAGTCCATGACTTGGGCTTTTTGCATTCCTGGCCTATGCTGAACTTTCCTGAAACTCACATTTGACGCCCCGGCCTATTGGTTGGGGCTTTTTTTTGGAGCTTTTATGCCTGTCGCGCCTTCCCGTCCCTGCCGCTACGCGATGCAGGGCTGTCGCCAGATGGCGGCGCCGGGCAACAGTTGTTGTCCGGAGCATGCGGCCAATGTTCGCCGGGCTGCAGATCAGCGGCGGATGTCGGATGAAACCGTGGCCAAGGTCCGGCGCTGGTATCGGCAACGCATCTGGTTCGCCCGGCGCGATGCTTGTCTGAAGGCGGCGCTCTATCGCTGCGCCACGGCGGGATGCGTGAACCGCGCGACCGACTGCGACCACATCCGGCCACATCGCGGCGACTGGTCGTTGTTCATCGAGTCGTCCAATCATCAGGCCCTGTGCCATTCCTGCCACTCGCGCAAGACCGCGAGGGAGGACGGCGGGTTCGGCAACCGGCGGCGCGAGGCCGGCCAGGGGGTAGGGGGGTGAAATCCTTCCGCCCGGCCGCCTGGCCAAGACCGCGTGCCTAACCGCGTTTTTCTCCACGCTGGATTTTCATAGGGGGGGGTCTAAATCCTCCCATCAAGCCCCGAAAGGGGCTTTTTTGTTTTCTAACGCGCTCAACTAACAGAAAGGCTCTGAAATGGCCGGGAAAGCCCCTTTGCGCGCGGGTTCCGGGGCCATGCCCAAACCGCCCGCCTTTTTGACTTCCAAGCGTTCCCGCGACGTTTGGAAATACACCATCAACGCGCTGGATAGCGCCGGTCTGGACTGGACATCCGCGCTGCTGCAGGTCGCCTTGCTGGCGGACAAAGTCGATGACTGGCGAACGCATGTCGAGGAGGTGGACCGCTACGGCCATCGTTACGACGAGGACGCCAACGGCGGTTCACTGGAAACCGATGAATCCCGCGCTGAACGGCGGGCGCGGGGAGAGGTGATGAAAGACCTGGATGAAGGCGGTTTGACGGTGATGTCCGCCGGCCAGGTGCGCGCCTTGGATCGGATGTTAACGGCGGACTTGTTCGCCGCCGATCCCTTCGCGGCGATGGATCAGCTGGACAACGGCAGCGTCAACCTTCCCCAAAAGCCGCCCTGGTCGATGACCAAGGCGGAAGCGCGAATCTGGCGCGAGATACAGCCGCTGCTGCAGGCGTCTGGATTCGACTATTCCACGGCGGGCATCGCGCTGGGCCTGATCTGCGCCGCTATTTCCGACTGGAAAGCCTGCAAACAGTGGATTTTGGACAATCGGGGCAAGATTTTCGCGGCAGCCAAAGAAACTGGCCGCCGCTATGAAGTCAGCGCCAGCTACAACCGGGCAAAGATCGCCAAACAGATGCGTGAACTGCTCAAACGAAATGGAATGACGGTGGCCTCATGCGCAAGAACCAAGGCGCTAAGCAAGGGCCGGGTAATCAGCGAGGACTTGGCCGAGCTGCTGGGGTACATCAACGACAGGCCGGATTGATTCCGGCCTGTTACGTTTTGCAGCCGTGGGATCGCTACGGCTTGGACGTGCTGGAAGGGCGCATCAAGGTCGGCCGCTATGTCCGGCTGGCAGTAGAGCGGCATTTCCGCGATCTGCAGCAGCAGGAAGCGCGCGGACTGGTCTGGCGGCCGGAAATGGCCGCCCATGCGTTGGCCTTTTTTCCGCGCTATTGCCGCCATTTCGAAGGCGAGTGGTCGGGCCAGCCGGTGGAGCTAGCGCCATGGCAGGCGTTTTGGATCGCGGTCGAGTTCGGTTGGTACAACCGGAACGGCCGGCGCCGCTTTCGCACCTTTTATGAAGAGGTCGCGCGCAAAAACGGCAAGTCCACCAAGCTCGCGGGCCTGGGCCTGTACCTGTTCGCCGCCGACAAGGAAGCCGGCGCGCAGGTTTACACGGCGGCGACGAAGTTAGAGCAAGCCAAAATCACGCACGCGGCGGCGGAAATGATGGTCGCCAAGTCGCCCGCCCTGCGCCAACTGGTACAGAACCACAAGAACAAGCTGTGGATACCCGGTACGGCAAACAAGTTCGTGCCGCTGGGTGCGGACGCCAAAACGTTGGACGGCTTGAACGTCCACGGCGCGATTATCGATGAGCTGCACGCGCATCCCTCGCGCGACCTATGGGACGTGATCGATACCGGTCGCGGCGCGCGGCGCCGCAGCGTGATGCACGCGATTACTACGGCCGGTTTCAACCAAGAGGGCAGCATCTGCCTGGAGCAGCGCAATTACCTGATCAGGATTCTGGAAAATCAGGGCAAAGACCCGGCGTTGGACGATGACAGTTTCGGTGGTGTGATCTACACGCTGGACCCGGAAGACGATTGGTTTGACGAGTCGGTATGGTGCAAGGCCAATCCGAATCTTGGCGTGTCGGTGTTCCTGGAAGAGTTGCGCACGCAGGCGCAAAAGGCGCGCTTGGTGCCGACCGCGCTATTCAATTTCTTGACCAAGCGGCTGAACATCTGGACGCAAGCGGTAGATAGCTGGATTGCCCTGGACGAGTGGGACAAGGGTGCTGCCGCGGTCGATCCTGAAGCGCTGCGGCATCGGCGCTGCTATGGCGGTCTGGACTTGGCCAGCAAGACAGACATTGCCGCCTGGGTGCTGCTGTTCCCGCCCGAGAAGCCGGGCGAGCCCTGGCAGGTTCTGCCGCGCTTTTTTGTGCCAGCGGACAACATGCTGGCGCGCGACCAGAAGGACCGAGTGGCCTATTCAACCTGGGCGCGGCAAGACCATATCACGGCCACGGCGGGTACGCGGATTGATCAGGAAGTGATTCGCGTCCAGATCCTGGCCGATGCCCGGCAGTTCGATCTGCAGGCCATCGGCTTTGACGAATGGAATGCCGGCAAGCTGGCCAGCGAACTGACGGAAGACGGGCTGCAGCTGGTGGCGCTAAGCCAGAATTTCCAGAACCTTTCTGAGCCGACCAAAGAGCTTGAAGCCTTGATCAAGTCACAGTCGCTGGCCCATGGCGGGCATCCGGTATTGCGCTGGATGGCCGGCAAT
The DNA here is from genome assembly GCF_039708975.1 of Chromobacterium indicum. NCBI lineage: Bacteria > Pseudomonadati > Pseudomonadota > Betaproteobacteria > Neisseriales > Chromobacteriaceae > Chromobacterium > Chromobacterium indicum. Next base: position 39,359 of record NZ_JAYFSJ010000009.1, on the reverse strand, counting down.
GTGGTGGTGCTGCGCGACTCCAACGACAACTATCGCCCCAACAAGGGCAAGTCGCGGGAGAAGATCGACGGCATTGTGGCGTTGATCATGGCGTTGAATCGGGCGATGTATCACCCCATGGCGGAATCGTTTGTTTCCGCCTACGAAGACGAGGTGTGTTTGTGAGTAAGCTGGACTATTTGACGCTGCTGGTCGGCCTGGCCGGCGCGGCGGCAGTGACGGTCGGTATGTCGCTGTTGCACGCGGCGGCCGGTTGGATGGTGGGGGGCGGCTTTGCGCTGGCCTGGTCGTGGATGACGGCGCGCAGCGCGGGAAGGGCGCGCTGATGTTCATGTCGCAGCAGTTTGGCCAGTCTGCGGCATCGCCCGAACCGGGCTGGCTGTCCAGCCTGCTGGGCGGCGGCGCCCGGAGCGCGGCCGGGGTGGCGGTATCGCCGGACAAGGCGCTTTCGATTACCACGTATCAGGCATGCATTACCACGCTGGCCGAGTCGCTGGCGCAGCTGCCGTGCGAACTGTATCGCCGCAACGGCGACCAGCGCGAGCGGGTGACGGATCATCCCGTTGCCCAGCTGCTGCGCCAGCCCAACGGCTGGCAAACGCCGTTCGAGTATGCCGAAGGCGCGCAGATCGCCGCCGCGCATGATGGCAACGCCTTTTCTTACATCGAGCGTGACGAGGCCGGGCGGCCGGTGGCGCTGTTGCCGATGGACGCCGGCAAGGTGTCGGTGCTGCGTGGCGCGGACTTGATGCCGTATTACCGCTTTGACGGACAAGAGCCGATGCCGGCGCACATGGTGCACCATGTCCGATGGTTTTCGCGCAATGGCTATACCGGCGTCAGCCCGGTGCAGCTGCATTGCGATAGCCTGGGCCTGGCGCTGGCGACGCATGGCCACGCCAGTGCCGTGTTTGCCAACGGCACGCACCTGGCCGGCGTGCTGGAACGTCCGGCGGTGATCGGCGGCCAGGATGTGAAGCCGCTGAGTCCGGAACGGGTGCTGCAGATCAAAGCGGCGTGGAAGAGGGAGTATGCCGGCCGGGACAACGCGATGAAAGTCGCGTTGCTGCAGGAAGGCATCACATTCAAACCGCTTTCGATGACGAATGCGGATGCCCAACTGATCGACGCGCGAAAGTTGTCCGCTCTGGAAGTGGCGCAGATTTTCAAAATGCCGCCGCACAAGGTTGGTCTCTTGGACCGGGCGACAAACAATAACATCGAGCATCAAGGCATTGAGTATGTGATCTATTGCTTGATGCCCTGGATCAAGCGGCACGAACAGGCCCGGATGCGTGACTTGCTGTTGCCGTCCGAGCGTGGCGAGCTGTACATCGAATTCAACGTGTCCGGCCTGTTGCGCGGCGATACGCAAAGCCGCTATGCCGCGTATGCGATTGGGCGGCAATGGGGCTGGTTGTCTGCCAACGATATCCGGCGTTTGGAAAACCTGCCGCCGATTCCGGGCGGCGATGTTTATATGCAGCCGCTCAATATGGTGGACACGCGCGGGGCATCGATGCAGGGCAAGTCAGATGCCAAAGCCCTAGCGGAAATCGAACACATTCTAACGTAGTTGGCTGAGCAATCTGCTCCTATTCTCAGGATGCTTACCCAAGTATCATGGTCTCACCGAAGGCATTCATAGGTGCGTTTCTTACGGACTGGCGAGTTTCGTATGGCTAGTGCGTTGGCAATAGTCCTTCGTTAGTTACTCTCTAGAAAACACGAGTTAGGATAAGGCAATGGAAAAGCACGAACCGGTGTACAACATATACGTATTTATTGAAGCCAACGAATTGCGGGAGATGGGAATCAAGGAGTATTACCGGCAAGGCAGTGATGACAAGAAATTAGCATTTTTAAGTCAGCGCGCCATGTTGGATTTTTCGTCTGTGCAGCGTGTTCCTGTGGGAGTGCCTATCCCCTACGATGAGTACTTTGCAAGGCAAAGATTAGGGAATGATATTATTGTATATGAACCGCTCTTCGCCAAAGTAAAAGCTGGGTCGTCGCCGTTATACTGCGTTACACCTGTCATCGATGGTGTTCCAACTGTCGATATAAGCGTGCCGATAGGACCACTTGATATGTCTAAACTGCCTGATGATATTACGGGCGGTGGGAAGATGGATGACTACCTGATCAAATATTTGAATCAGGAGTCTGGCACATATGATATGCCCGCTTTAATCAATGATGACTACTTCAAAGCAATACGGCTATTATTTCGTAATCAGCATTACATCTCATGTTTAAAGTTGTTGATGTCGTTTCTGGATACCATTGCGTATGTAGAGTTTGGTGATCGTGAGCGGGGTGAGCCTTCGGTTTTCACTGACTGGGTGCGAACATTCGCCTCCTCAGACTTGGCCGGCGCTACACCTGAAGAGTTATGGGAGTTTCGTAACAGCTTATTGCATATGTCGAACTTGGATTCACGAAAGGTTTCAGCGGGGAAGGTCGTTCGATTAATGCCCTATGTTGGTAGTCAAGAGCATCCGCCCAGCAAGGACCCAATGTTGAAATACATAAGCGTCAACAAGTTGATCGATGATGTTGCGGAGGCAATCCAAGAGTGGATTGTTTCATACAACGAATTTCCAGATAAATGGCTTACATTTATCCAGCGCTATGATCGTGTGGTATCCGATGATCGCAACGCGTTCGTTGTCATGACTCCTACCAAGTAGGGGGTAATTCTGGCTGGAAAAGTTACGCACAGAATAAACTGTCCCTGGAATTAATAGATATCTACCCGTTTTGTAACCAGCCCGCCGCAAGGCGGGTTTTTTTATGCGGGAAGGTAAGGCATATGCAGCCAATTGACTCGGAACTGGCGCGGGAAACCGGCGAGCAAATCATCGAGGCGGTAAAGGAGGGCCGCCGCGACGTGATGGATTGGGATGACCCGGTAAGCGCCTGGGGAGCCGAATGAATGAGCTGGCTCTTTTCAGCGGGGCTGGTGGCGGAATACTCGGTGGCCACCTGTTGGGATGGCGCACCGTCTGCGCCGTTGAGCGTGATGCCTACGCCGCACAAGTTTTGGCGCAACGACAAACCGATGGATGCCTCGCGCCTTTCCCAATTTGGTCTGACGTGTGCAGTTTTGACGGAAGACCATGGGCGGGACTTGTTGACGTGGTATCGGGCGGCTTCCCTTGCCAGGACATCAGCGCCGCAGGACGGGGTGCCGGCATCGAGGGCGAGCGGTCGGGACTATGGGCCGAAATGGCAAGAATTATCGGTGAAGTACAGCCCCGATTCGTCTTGCTGGAAAACTCACCATTGCTTGTGGGCCGAGGACTTGCCCTGGTCGTCGGTGATCTTGCCCAGATGGGGTTCGATGCGGAATGGGCTTGCCTATCAGCATCCGATCTTGGAGCGCCCCATAAGCGGGATCGAATCTGGCTCGCCGCCGTGGCAAACCGTGGTCGCGGACGATGCGATAGAGCGGAAGGCCGGCAAGTGGAACAGCCGGGGAGAGCCGAGGCTGAGCGCGCAAGTGAAGCTGTGGCCGACGCCGACCGCCTGCGCCAGCAAGGGAACGTCGCCCGGCTCGCTGATCCGGAAGACCGGCGCCAGCCGGGAGCGCGACCGGCTGGACCATGCGGTGATGGCTTCGGACCATGGCCAGCTGAACCCGGAATGGGTCGAGTGGTTGATGGGCTGGCCCATCGGGTGGACCGGATTAAAGCCCTTGGGAATGGACAAGTTTCGAGAGTGGCAGCGGCAGCATGGACCTGCCTGGGACCGAACGCCGCCTAGCCCCGCCTGCGAAAAGAGCCTTGCAGCCCGCAAGAATCAGAAAGAGGAAGACAACACATGAACGTTTCCAACTACACGCCGTCGGCGGCCGTGATCGGTGGCCAGGGCGGCAGTCTGCTGGCGGCCGTGCTGGTCGGCGCATTGTCGCGCCACCCGGTGGCGGCCTCGCTGCCACAACTGGCCACGCTGCCGACAAAGGCTGGCCAGTGAGGGGGCAATTCCTGCTGTCGCAGTTGTTCAATCAGCCGCACATGGTATTGCCGGACGTGCTGCATGAGGCCGTGGCCTGGGCGGGAGAGCGGGCCGGCGTCGAGTTGCGCCAGCTGGGCGTCCACGTCGCCGCCGCGCTGCAGCCTGCAGCCTGGCGCGATGACGGCGGCCGGGCGGCGATGGTCAGCCAGGCCGAACAGCGGATGCAGTCGGCGCAGCAAACGGGCCTGCTGGTGATTCCGGTGCAAGGGCTGTTGGTGGCGCGCGAAGCGAACGTCAATCTGTGCGCGACCCAAACCAGCTATGAAGGCATCCGCAGCCAGATACAAGCGGGCCTGAACGATCCGCGCATCAGCGCCATGGTGCTGGAGCTGGACAGCCCCGGCGGCGCGGTGGTCGGCTGTTTCGAGCTGGTGGCGGACATCGAGGCGGCCAAGGCAGTCAAGCCGATTCACGCCCTGGTGCATTTCAACGCGTTTTCCGCCGCCTACGCCATCGCCTGCGCCTGCAGCGATATCACGCTGTCCGAATCGTCCGGGGTCGGCTCCATCGGCGTGATCATGAAACACGCCGATTTCAGCCAGCAGCTGGCGAGTGCCGGCGTAGCTGTCACCACGTTTTACCGGGGCGCGCGCAAGAACGACATGTCCAGCGATGCGCCGCTGTCGGATGACGCCCGCGCGGCGGTCGAAAAACGCATGGATGCCTATTACGACAAGTTCGCCGGGGTGGTGGCGAACAATCGCGGCCTTTCCGTCGCGGCGGTCAAGGCGACCGATGCCGGGCTGTTCTTCGGCACGGAGGCCGTGCTTGTCGGCCTGGCTGACCGGGTGGAAAGCCAGCAGCTGGCAATCAACCGGATGGCCGCCGAGGTGGCCGCGAGCCGAACGCCGCCGCTTGCGCCTTCCCGGCGCGCGACCGCCGCCGCCATGGCGATGGCCGCCCAGCTGTAAGCCAACACAAACCCAACATACCGCGCCTTCGGGCGCGTTTTTCATTTCAGCCGCTTCCAGCGGCTTTTTTTACGTCTGGAGTCTGGATGTCCGTAGTGCTTGAGTTGAAAAAACGCCGTGCCGATCTGTCTGCCGCTGTGAACCAACTGGCCGCCCTGGAGGCGACCGGCGCCGCGTTGAGCGCCGAACAGGTGGCCAGCATCGATGCGATGCAAAAAGAGTTTGACGACATCGGGGCCAAGATCGCCCGCGCCGAAGCCGCCGAGCGCATGACGGCCGCCACCGCGCAGCCGGTGGACAACCCGCAAGGCCCGCGCGCGGGCGCTGCGCCGATCCATGCGACGCCGGCCGCGCCGACCGTGAAGGGTGGCGGCATGGCGCGCATGGCGGCCGCGCTGATCGAGGCGCAGGGCAATTACCGCGAGGCCGCCAACATCGCGGATGAACGCGGCTATGGGCAAGAGGTGGCGGCGGCGCTCAATACCGGCTCGCCTTCAGCTGGCGGCGTGCTGGTGCCGACCAATATGGCGCGCGAAGTGATCGAACTGCTGCGCCCGAAAACCGTGGTGCGCAAGCTGGGCGCGCGCTCGCTGCCGCTGAACAACGGCAATTTGACGATTCCGCGCCTGCGAGGCGGTGCGACGGTCGGCTATATCGGCTCTGACAGCGACGCGCCCGTAACCGGCGTGAAGTTCGATGACCTGAAGCTGTCGAGCAAAAAGATGTCGGCACTGGTCCCGATCAGCAATGACCTGTTGAGCAATGCCGGCATCAGCCCGAACGTCGATCAACTGATTGTCGATGACCTGACATCGTCGGTTGGCGCGCGCGAAGACAAGGCGTTTCTGCGCGATGACGGCAGCGGCAACCTGCCCAAGGGCCTGCGTCATTGGGCGCTGGCCAATAGCGTGTTTACCGCGCCGGACCTGAACGCCATCGACGCGGCCGCGCTGCAGGTGCTGGAAAACTTCCTGAACAAGCTGATTCTGTCGCTGGAAGGCGCGGACGCCAATATGGTGTCGCCGGGCTGGGTGATGTCCCCGAGGACGTTCCGTTTCCTGGAGGGCCTGAAGGACATGAAGGGCAGCAAGGTCTATCCGGAGTTGGCCAATCGAACGCTGAAGGGCTACCCGGTCGGCGTGACGACGCAAATCCCGAACAACCTGGGCAAGGATGGTGACGAGTCGGAGCTGTATTTCGCCGACTTCGGCGATTGCTTCATCGGTGAAGACCAGTCCCTGGTAATCGATTTTTCCAAGGAAGCCACTTACAAGGATACCGACGGCCAGATGGTTAGCGCCTTCCAGCGCGACCAGACGCTTATCCGCGTCATTGCCAAACACGATTTTGGCCCGCGTCACCAAGAGTCGATTGCGGTCGGCGTCGGCATCAAGTGGGGCAAGTAAGCATGGTTCAAGGCTCGCTACGGCGGGCCTTTTTGCATTTGAAGGGTACAGCATGATTGCAGTGAGGTTTACCGCGCCATACGGCATTTATACGCCGGGCGATGTGGCTGGATTTGAGGGGCAGGCCCGCGTCGATGAACTGATTGCGCGTGGCGTGGCCGCTTTGGAGGCCGAGGACGATGAGGGCGAGCCGACGCCAGTCGAAACCAAGCCGGCGGCCAAGAGCAAGGCCAAGGCGCAGCCAGGCGGCGAGTAATGGCCGCCGAGGTGATCCGGCGCAATCCGGCGGCGGTGCTGACGCTGGACGAAGTGCGGGAGCAGTGCCGGATTGATGCCGATTTGACCGACGACGACACGCTGCTGCAGATGATCGAGCGCGCTGCCGTGGCCAGCGCCGAGGCCCGGATCGGCGGGCCGTTGCTGCTGGCCGAGTGCCGCGAGACGTTGGACGCCTGGCCGGGCCTGCCCTGGTTGTATCTGGACATCGCGGGCGGGCGCGAGGTGGTCGCCATCGAGGCGCTGCAGCAAGGGCAGCGCCAGCCGCTGCCGCTGGATGCCTTCCATATCGAGCGCGGTGAGCGGCGTTTGTGCATCAAACCTCTGAAAGGCTGGCCGGTGGTGGACCCGGTGCCGGGGGCGATTGCCATCGTTTACCGCGCCGGCTTTGCCGAGGCCGGGCCGGACGTGCCGGAGGATGTGCGGCAGTGGCTGCGCTTCCGTGTGGCCACGTTGTACGCCTTCCGCGAGGAAGTCAGCGCCGGCAGCGTGGTGGCATTGCCTGACAGCCTGGTGGACAGCCTGATTGCCCATTACCGGCCGACGGAAAGCCCGCTATGAACGCCAGCATGCTGAACAACCGCATTCGGCTTAGCCAGCCCATCAAGTCGCGTCAGCCGTCCGGCGCGGTGCGGGAAGGCTGGGGCGAGCCGAAGCCGGTACACGCCAAAGTGGACTACCTGGGCGCGCGGACCTATACGGCCGCGCTCGCCGAGCAAACCGGCTGCAGCGTGCGCGCCACCATCCGGCGCCGCCCGGTGGCGCAAGGCTGGCGGGCCTGGGTGGATGGTCTGCCGCTGAAGGTCAAAACCATCGAGCCGCACAAAGACCGAGGCTATTTGGTGCTGATGCTGAGGACGGACGATGGCAACGGTTGAGGTTCACGGTCTGGATCTGGTTATGCGCCATCTGGACGCGGTGCCGCGCAAGCTGCAGCGCAAGATTTTACGGCGCGGCTTGCGCAAGGGGGCCGCCCTGGTGCGCGACGAGGCCCGCCGCCGGGTGCGACGTCGATCCGGACGATTGGCCAAGTCCATCACGGTCGCCAGTTCGCGCGGCAGCGGCCAGCGCGGCGCGGTCGCCTACAAAGTCGGCTTGCGGTCGCGCGCCTGGTACGGCCGCTATCTGGAATACGGCCACATCAAACGAGGGAGGGGGCAAAAGATCGCAGGCGGGGAACGAAGACGCGCCGCGACGCGGGAAGTCCTGAAAGGGGCGGGGCAATTTGTCCCGCCCTATCCATTTATGCGGCCCGCCGCCGACAAGTTGCCGCGCGCCCTGGACGCGGTGGCGGACGAAGTGCGCGGCGCGCTGCTCAGCGGGGAGTTGTCGAGTTGATAGGGGCGGTGCTGGTGGAACTGCTGGCCGCGCCAGAAGTGGCCGCCCTGGTCGGGGATCGGGTGTTTCCGGTGCATCTGCCGGACGAGCCGGTTTTGCCGGCGGTCGCGTATCAGGTGATAGACGAGAAGCGGCAGCAGAACGCGCGCCGGCCATCGGGCCGGGTGCGCAGCCTGGTACAGCTGTCCATCGTCGCGCCGGACTATGACGCCGCCTATGCGGTGGCCTGGGTGATCCGGCGTCGCCTGGAGCGCTGGCGCGGCCGGGCGGGTGGGGTGCTGGTTTACGACACATTGGAAGAGTCGTCGCAAGACGTCGGGGACGGCGCGCCGCATATGGTGGCGATGACCTGGCGCATTCACTGGAAAGAGCAATGAGCAAGATTGAAGCCCTGATGCGGGCAATGGAAGAGGCATTGAGGGGCGCGACGCCGGCAGCGGATCGCGTCAGCCGCGATGTTGAGAAGGGTTACAGCTTTGGAGAATTTCCGGCCATCGTGCTGCATCAGCTGCGCGACGTGCCACTGTCCGGTAGCCCGGTCGGTTACGAGTACCGGCAATTGTCGGTGGAGTTGGAAATTCAGGCGGATGGCGATGAGCCGCACGCGGCTTGCGATGGGGTGCTGACGGCGGCGCATCTGGTTTTGCATGAATCGCTGTCCAGCCTGCAAGACCTGCAGCAAGGGATGATCGATTGGGACTATGACGAGGAAAACCCGGCCCTGGGCGTCTGCCGCGTGCAGTACCTGTTGACGTACCGGCGTAGGGAAGGGGAGATGTGAATTTCCAATGAATACTAATTGGAAATTGAAAATGTTCTGGCTCGCTTCGGCGGGTTTTTTTGCGTTTTGGGGGATCTGATTTATGCCGCTGAACAGTAAGCGGGTGGCCATTGTTGCCAAAGTGGAAAGCCAAGAGGGCATCGATGCGGTGCCGACAGGTGACGCAAACGCGATCCTGGTCGCCAACCCGAAAATCACGCCATTCGAGAGCGACAAGGCGGAACGCAATGTGGTCCGCCCCTACTTCGGCAATGCCGAATCCGTTGTGACCGGGGTGCGGATGAAAGCGGAATTCGAGGTCGAGCTGGCCGGATCGGGGACACGCGGCACGGCGCCGGCCTGGGGCGTGCTGTTGAAGGGTTGCGGTTTTGCCGAGGCTATCGACAAGGAGGCAGTCAGCTATACCCCGGTTTCCACCGGCCATGAGTCGCTGACGATTTATTACAACCTGGATGGCGTACAGCACAAGCTGACGGGCGCGCGCGGCAATGTCTCGTTCGACCTGCAGAATAAGGCACTGCCAAAGATGAAATTCGTGTTTACCGGCGTCCATGGCGGCATTGTCGATGAGGCGGCGCCGGCTCTGAAGCTGACGCCATTTCAGACGCCGATGCCGTTCGATGCCGCCAATGTCGCCAGCCTGCAAGTCTTCGGCTTCAGCCCGGCCGTGCAAAGCCTGTCGATTGATATCGCCAACGAGGTCAAGCACCGGAGCTTGCCCGGCGGCGCGGAACGCGTGCTGATTACCGGCCGCAAGCCAACGGCTTCGCTTCAAATCGAATCTACCCGCATTGCTGAACGCGATTGGTTCGGCCTGGCGCGGCGCGTGATGAATAGCCCGCTGTCGTTGGTTCACGGCAAGGCGCGCGGCAACATCATTCAGATAGACGCAACCGTCAGCATCGGCAATGCCGACTACGGCGATAGCGACAACATCAGCATGACCACGTTGCAACTGTCGCTGCTGCCAACCAATGGCGACGACGAATTCAAGCTGACGGTGCGCTAACCGTCCAAATCCACCCCTTATCCCACCAGCTAGGGGCTGCAATAGTGACTGGGCTTTTCAAACAAAGGACCAGTCATGTCGAGAAATTTTCAATTCAAGTTCTCCATCCGGGGTTGTGTCATCGAGCTTTCGTTTCCTGTCGATATCGGCGCGGCACTCGCTTTTGCGTTGCGTGTCAGGGCGGTTGTGGCGGCGGTGCTGATTTTCTGGCCCTGGTGAAAGGTATGCATGTTCATCATCAAAAACGACGGCCTGGCGCGAGTACCGGCCGAAATCCATGCGCGCGCCGAGTCCGGCGCCGAACGCGTCATCACCATCCAGCTGACGGGCCGGCTGTTGTCGCAACCGGCCTGGGACGAACTGTTCCAGCGCCATGCCGCTGCAGATGAGGCGGCCGACTTGTCGGCCATCTATCGCCAGAACGCGCGGCTGTACGCTGAAACGTTCACGGCTTGGGATGGCGTGCAGGGGCCGGATGGCCAGCCGGTCCCGCTGTCGTTGGCGGCGCTGGAGGCTGCGCTGTTGTCCGTCGATGGGCCGGCAGTGAATGCCGCGCTGCAGCGCGCTGTTCATGAGCTGCGGTTTGGCGGCGCCGTCCGAAAAAACTGATTGAGGCGGTGCGCTGGCAGTTTGGGGAGCGCGCCGCCACGCGGTCGGAAAACCGCCGCGCGCTGCTGGATGCCGGTGTGCCGGCGGATCAGGTGGATGCGTTGCTGCCGGCCGAGCAGGCGCCGGAGGTGTTCGAGTTGCTGGCCGAAGGTTTGCCGGCGTGGCGGGTCTGGAACGCGATGCAAACGCAATGGCGGGTCGGCCCGGCCGGTGCCTACGGGCTGGACTATGCCGCGCTGCCGGTGGTCGAGGCTCGCTGTGGGGCGGCGCTGGATAGCGGGCTGTTTGACGCCTTGCAGGGGATGGAGCGGGAGGCGCTACGCCTGATGTCGGGGAAAGGGGAGTAAATGGCGGCGCAAAACGTTGGTTCGCTGGTAATCAATCTGGAAGCGCGTGTCGGCCAACTGCAAAGCGATATGGCTGCGGGTAAGAAGGCGGTGGAGGACGCCGCCGCCAACATCGAGCGCGACAGCAAGCGGGCAGGCAAGGCACTCGAAAGCATGGCGTCCAGCGCGGCGATGCTTTCGCAAGGTGGGCTGTTTGCTGCTGCAGCGCTTTCGCTGCAGGCGATGAAAGACAGCGTTCTTTCCGTTGTACAGGCACTGAATGGTGCGCAGATCGCCAGCGAGCGGCTGCAGAAATCGTTGTTCTACGCCAACGGCGGCGACTTGCGCGCGATTGCGTCGGATATCGCCTGGTTGCGTCAGCTGTCGGCCCAGCTGGGGGCGGAATTTGGCCAGGCGTCCGCGTCTTATGCGCAGTTTGCCGGCGCGGTAAGAGGCACGCCGTTAGCGCCATATGCGCGCCAGGTGTTCGACTCGCTGGCCACGGCCGCCAGCGCTTTCGGTTTGTCGGCGGAAACGGCGCAGGGGGCGATGCTGGCCCTGGTGCAGATGTCCGGCAAGGGTGTGGTATCGGCGGAGGAGTTCCGGGGCCAGCTGGCCGAGCATTTGCCGGTGGCAACGCAGGCGGCGGCGCGCGCGCTTGGCGTCACAACGGGCGAATTCAGCAAGATGCTGGAAAGCGGCCAGTTGCTGGCCGCTGACTTCCTGCCCAAGTTTGCCGCCGAACTGAAGCGCATGAGCGCGGACGCGGCAGCCTTTGGCGGGGAGGCGCAAAAGGCCAGCGCCAATTTCGTCAATGCCTGGGAGGCGATGAAAACCGAGGTCGCGCAATCGGGCGTCGCGTCCTTCATTTCTGGCCAGCTGGCCATTTTGACGGACGCTTTCGACGATGTTGCAGAGTCGATGCGCCAGGCCCGGAAAGAGGGGGCAGGGTTTTGGGGGCAGGCAATGGCTGCCGGCGGCGCGGCTATGCGCTTCCTGAATCCGGTCAACGCGCTGCACTACGACGCATCGAGCGACAACGCCCGGATGGCGCAGCTGAAGGGCCGCATCAAGGACGGCGAAGCCAATCTGTATGAATGGTCGTTTTCGCAGACGCTGGAACAAAAGCGGGCGGGCCTGGTGGCGATGCGGTCGGAGCTGGCCGAGCTGGAGAACCGGGCGAAGGTGGTATCGAAGGATGCCGGCGCGGCGCAAAAAGCCAGGGAAGCGGCGGAGGCGGCGCGCAAGGACGCCGAGGCCCGCGCGAAGAAATACGCCGAAGACGATAGCCGGTTGAGCGACCGGGAGCAATACGACAAGCGCGTCAAGAAAGAGGAGGAAGCGTTTAAGTCGATCGTGGCCGAGCTGCAGAAAGGTAGCAAGGCGTATCTGCAGGCAGAGAGCGCGCACCAGACGGCTGTCAGCAAGTTGCGCGACGACTTCGACAAGAAACAGGCCGCTGAGCGCAAACGGGCTGGCGTTCAGGGCCGGCGCGAGGATGCCGCCATCGATGCGATGCAACGCGAAATCATGGGCGTTGAAAAGCTGTCTGCCGTCGAGAAGGCGCGCTTTGAAATCGCGGAAGGCAAGTATGCGGGCTGGAGTACCGCCAGTCAGGCCCGGCTGTTGGCGCTGGCGGCCGAGCTGGACGCGACCCGCCAGCTACGCGCCGAAAACAAGCGCTTCCTAGACGAGCTGCACCGCGATGTCGAGCGCTACGAGGCCCAGCAGCGCGACACGGCGCAGCGCCTGCGCGGCGGCGAGTACGACAACGCCGCCGAGCGCCTGCAGCGCGAACATGGCCAACGCAAAGTCGATATCGAATACAACGGCAATCTTTCGCAGGAGGAGAAAGACCAATTCGGCAGGGCCGAGGACAAGCGGCACGAACGGGCGACCGAGGCGCTTCGCAGCAGCGAGCGCCAGGGGATCGGCCTGCAGTCCGAAGACCAGCAGCTGCGCGACCAGTATGACCGTCGCTATCAGTTGATCATGGAAGCGACCACGCTGACAGAGACCGAGCGCGCAGACTACATCCGCCGCAATCAGGAACAGCTGAACGCGGATTTGCTGAACCTTGAGCGCAACCGCGCATCCGCGATGCTGTCGAGTTCGAGCCAGCTTTTCGATGGCCTGGCCGGTCTGGCGGCGAACTTCAAAGGCAAGAATTCCGCGCTCTATCGAACGATGTTCGCCATGAGCAAAGCTTTTGCCATCGCTGACTCCATTATCAAAATCCAACAAGCCATCGCCACCGCTGCCGCTTCGGCGCCGTGGCCCGCGAACATGGGCGCGATGGCGTCGGTTGTGTCGTCTACGGCTGGCCTGGTGTCCACGATCAGCAGCACGAACTTGTCGGGGATGGCGCACGACGGTATCGACACTATCCCACGTGAAGGGACGTGGTTGCTGGATCGCGGCGAGCGGGTTGTTGACCGAAGGACAAACAGTGACCTGAAAGACTTTTTGTCGCGGGTCAATGGGGCGGTGGCCACGCCTGCAGCGCCGGCCCAGCCGGTGCGGGTGGTCGTCAACAACCTGGCTCCGGGCGCGACGGCGCGTACAGAGGAGCGGCAGGGGGCGGATGGCGGCCGGGAAATTCTGGTTCTGGTCGAGCGAGTGGTAGAAAACAAGCTTGCAGAATCGATGCGGCCGGATGGTGGCATCTACAACTTTGTCAGGGGGTGATGTGGCGGAGGTTTTTAGCTGGACGCCGTTGTTTGGTGGTGCGTCGTCAATACGGGCGCGAGTGAAGGAAGCCCGGTTTGGCGATGGCTATGGCCAGCGGGTGCCGGACGGTATCAACAGCATGCCGCGCGTGCGCAAGCTGTCATTTGCAGCTGGCCAGGCCGAAGCGGATGCCATTGAGGCGTTCTTAATACGTCATGCCGGCGCACGCTGGTTCTGGTTCACCTATCCCGGCGCCGTGCGCTGCAAGATGCGCTGCGCCGAATGGGACCGTTCCTATCTGTCGGCGGGGGAAGAGGTGATCAGCGCCAGCTTTGAACAAGTATTCGATCCGGGGGAATAAATGGGTGTGATACACGCGGAAAAACAGCGCCTGGTGCCTGACGCGATTGTGCAGCTGTTCGAGCTTCGGCCGCCGCCTGGCGTGTCGGTGCCGGCGATGCGGTTTACCGCCAGCGGCAACGGCCAGGCGGTGACATTCCAAGGGCTGGCTTATGAGCCATGGGCAATAGATGCGCGTGGTTTCGAGAGCAGCCAGAAGGGCGCACCGCGCCCGAAGCTGTCAATCGGCAATGTCGCGACGCTGCCGGATGGTCGAGAGGTGCGGGGGATTTTCACGGCCCTGGTGATGCAGCATCAGGGCCTTGTCGGCTGGCAGTTGGTGCGGCGGGTGACGCATGCCAAGTTTTGCGCGGGGGGCGAACTAGCCGACTTCCCGGAAATGTACCCGGAGGAAATCTGGCTGATTAATCGCCGCGAAGCAGATAACGGCGACGCCATCACGTTCGAATTGCGCAGCCGGCTAGACCTGGCGGGCAAGCGTGCGCCGGGGGTGCTGGTGACACGCTATTGCCCGGCGCATGTTGTCTATCGGGGGGCGCATTGCGGCTATCAGGGCGTGGCGATGTTCGACGCGCGGGAACAGCCGGTGACTGACCCGCGATTAGATAAATGCGGCAAACGGTTGGCCAGCTGCCGTATCCGGGGCAACCTGGCCAATTATGGCGGGTGCCCTGGAATGAGGCGTTATAACTAAATGTGACTATTTTTTTGCGTTCATTTGTTCTTGCTGTTTTGTTAGCTTGGCCTGCCCTCTGAGGTATTCAGGCACTTTTGTTACGCGGGTTACTAAGTCATTGCGGGTGTTCGGTTTACAAACATAATTCCACAAAACATCGTTTTCGCTGTCTGGGATGATGTCTTGAAAGGATTTGTCCGATACGGCGGCTTCATGGGGAACTTGATCAGCGTCGTAGTAGATGGTTTTGACGTAAGAGACCGTTTTGGCTCCACAATTGATATTGCGTAGAGTCATATTGTAGGCATAGCCGGCACTTGGGCGACCATAGTCAACGAGTGGAGAGAAAATGGTCCAAACTTTGGTCGCGCCATTTGCTTCTGCAATACTATCTGCATCAATCAATAGTGATCCATTGTTGATCGTTCCATTGTGGGAGTCCCAGCTGGCGGCAAACGCGCTGCCTGAAAAGAGCATTAAAGCAGCAATTAGAGTTTTTTTCATTCGTACTTCTCCATCGGAAAATAAGGTTAAGTAGAGCAATCTGGATGCCCTGCCGGACAAGATAATGGCATTTGCCAGATGTGCAATAGAGGATTGTCAAATTTAGAAGCCGCGAAAGCGGCTTTTTTCATGGGTAAAGCGATGACTGCAACGACTGCAACATCCGAACAAATCGCCGCCATGCTGGACTACGCGGCGCAGGCGGGTGAGCGCGAAGCCTGCGGCCTGGTGCTGGATTCCGGCCGTGTCTATCCCTGCCGCAACCTGGCAGATGATCCAGAGCACTTTTTCCGCATTGATCCCGCCGGGCGAGCGGCGGCCGAGCAGTTGGGCCGCGTCGTCGGCATCTGGCACAGCCACCCGAACGGCACGGCCGAGCCGTCGCTGGTGGATCGGGCGATGTGCGAGCGTTCCGGCCTGCCGTGGCATGTCGTCAGCCATCCGGGCGGCGATTACCGCCATATCGCGCCGAGCGGCTGGCGGGCCGACTACCTGGGGCGGCCCTACTGCTATGGCGTGTTCGACTGCTGGGAGTTGGTGCGGGACTGGTACGCGCGAGAGCGCGGCGTGTCCTTGCCGCGCCCGAACGAGCCTGACGGCTGGTGGGAGCGCGGTCTAGATCTGTTCAGCACGGCGGCCGAGGCCGCCGGTTTTATTTGGGTCGATGACGAAGCGCAGGCGGGCGACGTGCTGTTGATGCAGATACGAGGCCAGCGGCCGAACCACGTTGCAGTCTGGTTGGGCGATGGCCGCATTCTCCACCATCTGCGCGACCGGCAATCGGAAACACACATCTATGGCGGCTGGTGGCAACGGGTGACGGTGCGCCGGGCGAGGTATCGCGCATGAACGAGATTCGAACGATTCGCCTTGGGGGTGAACTAGGCGAGCAATACGGCCGCGAGCATCGGCTTGCTGTGGCGTCAGTGGCCGAGGTGGTGCCTGCGCTGAATGCGTTGCATCCGGGCTTCAACAATGCTTTGCGGGCGATGGATGCGGACGGCTTGGCGTTTCGGGTGACGGTCGCGGATAGGGACATCGCGGAACAAGAACTGACGCTGGTTTCGTGCGGCGACGTGCTGTTGATGCCTGAAGTGTTCGGGGCCGGCGGCGGCCGCCAGATTTTGGGAAGCGTGTTGATCGCGGTGGGCGCGGCGACGTGGGCATTCGGCGGAACGCAGCTGATGGCCTTGGGCATCGGTCTGATGGTTAGCGGCGCGGTGATGATGTTGACGCCGGTTCCGCGCCTGGATCAGTCGCAGAGCGAGCAGCAGCAGGGCAAGCCGTCCTACCTGTTCAACGGCGCGGCGAACAGCAGCGCGCAGGGCGTGCCGGCGCCCTGGGGCTGGGGGCGGCATCGGGCCGGCGGCATCATCATTTCGGCGGGTATTAGCGTAGAGGACATGTAAGGGATATGGAGGTGATGGAAATCATCGGCGCTGGCGGCGGCAAGCCAGATGCGCCGCGCCGGCCTGTCGAGGCGGTTGACTCGCTGCAATCACTGGCCACGGCCAGGGTGTTGATGCTGGTGGGGATCGGACAAATGGACGGACTGGTCAATGGCGACCAGTCCGTTTTCTTTAGCGGGGTGCCGCTGGCAAATTCGGACGGTTCGCGCAACGCCGAGCGGGTGCGGGTGGAACATCGGGTCGGCACGGCGGCGCAAACGCCGATGGCCGGGTTCGATGAGATCGAAACGGAATACGCGGTCGGGGTCGAGGTTAAGTCCGGCGACAAAGCGGGCATCGCGCGCAATATCGACAACCTGGATGCCGCCGCGATTCGCATCACGGTATCGGTGCGGGGGCTGATGTCGATCAACGATGAAGGCGACACCAACCCGTCGCGGGTAGATCTAGCCGTTGACGTTTGCCAGCCGGGCGGGGCTTGGCAACAGGTGCGCAATATCGGCATCGAGGGCAAGGCGCGCGGCAACTACCAGCGCAGCGTCCGCGTCGATCTGCCGGGGCGCGGGCCGTGGCAAGTGCGGGTGCGCCGGCTGACGCCGGACAGCACGACGCAAAAGCTGATCAACGCGACGGCCTGGGACAGCTATACCGTGTTGCAGCCGCTGCAACTGAGCTACCCCGGTTATGCGCTACTCGGTGTGACATTCGACGCCAAACAGTTTTCGTCGCTGCCCGAAATCACCAGCGAATGGAATCTGTCGGTGCTGCAAGTGCCGAGCAACTACGATCCGGCTGCCGGGACGTATAGCGGCGCGTGGGATGGCACGTTTAAGCCAGCCTTCAGCAGTAATCCGGCCTGGTGCTTGTACACCTTCGCCACCGACGAGCGGTTCAATATCAACTTGCCGCCGGACGGCGCGTGGAAGTGGGACTTGTACCGCATCGGGCAATGGTGCGACCAGCTTGTCAGCGACGGCGCGGGCGGCATGCGCCGCCGCTTCGAAATGAACGGCTACCACGGCGACGGCGCGGACGCCTGGAAAGCGCTGCAAGACATGGCGTCGGTGTTCTGCGGCAAAGTCATTCCGTCCGCTGGCGGCATTCGGGTTGTCGCCGACATCCCCGGCGATGTGCCGGGCAAGCACTTCGCGCCGGCCAATGTGCTGGATGGCCGCTTCAGCTATACCAGCACCGAGCAATCGGACAGGTACACGGTGGCCAGCGTGTCGTTTGTCGATCCGGCGGACGGCTGGAAGCGGTCGATTGAGTACGTCGAGGAGGCCGAGGGCCTGGCGCGCTACGGCTACCAGCCGGCCGAAGTGGTCGCGGTTGGCTGTACCAGCCGCGCGCAGGCCCAGCAGTTGGGGCGCTACATCCTCGAAACGGCGCAGACGGAAACGGATCTGGTCAATTTCGGGGCTGGTCTGTATGCCGCCGATCTGCTGCCGGGCGAGTTGTTCACGGTGTTTGACCCAACGGTCGCCGGGCGGCGCATGGGCGGCCGGTTGCTGGCGGTGAAGGGCAAGACGGTGACGCTGGACGCGACGGTCGTGCTGGATGCCGGCATCGCCTATAGCCTGGAATGCCCGATGCCGGACGGCCAGCTGGTGCAACGCGGCGTCGTGGTCAAGCCGGGCGAGACGGATCGCCTGCAGCTGGTCACGCCGTTCCCGGCGCAGCCGGTGGAGGGCACAACCTGGGCGCTGATTGGGACCAATCTGCAGCCGACTATCTGGCGTTGCGTGTCCAAGCGCGAGCGCGAACCGGGCGTCTACGAAATCGGCGCGCTTCAGCACAACCCGCACAAGTGGGAGGCGATTGAACAGGGGCTGTACATCGAGCAGCCGCCGACATCGAGCCTGCCGGACCCGTCACAGATTCCGGCTGTCGGCGCGGTGGCGCTGCGCGAGGTGTCCTATTTGACCGGCGACGGCCGCCGCGCGGTGCGCCTGGAAGTCGATTGGCCGGCGGTCAATCATCCCTACCTGCGCGGCTATGTCGTCGGCTACCGCGAGGAGGGCGGCAACTGGCGCGAGCTGCCGGAGCAGTCGGCCAATCATGCCGAACTGGAGGATTTGCAGCCGGGCGTCTGGCAAGTTCGCGTGTCCAGCGTATCGGCGACCGGCTTGCGCAGCATCCCGGCGCTGGGCAAGGTCAACGCCCGCGGCCATACCACGCCGCCGCCGATGCCGGCGCTGTCGGCGGTGGGCGGGCCGATGCAAATCAGTTTGACCTGGCGCTATCCGGCCGGGGTGCCTGAGCTTGTCCGCGCCGAGCTGTTCTACAGCGCCGATGCCAACGACGGCAATCCGACGCCGCTATGCGACCGGGCGTATCCGGCGAACAGCTTCACGCATCAAGGCGTCGGCCTGGGCGTGCATTACTACTATTGGCTGCAAGTGACTGACAGCTGGGGCAATGTGTCGCCGCGCGCCCGCGCCGATGCCGCGACCATCCGCGACCCGTCGCTGTTGTTGCAGCAGTTGCAGGGGGGCATTAGTGGCAGCGAGCTGGCCGACGAGTTGCGCAAGCCGATGGAAAAAGTGGTCAACATCACGGCGGAAGTGGATAGCGCCGCCAAGCTGGCAGAGTCGGCCGTCGAAACCGCGTTGCAAAGCGTATTGACCAGCGACCAGCTGGGCGATACGCAAGTTCGGCATCGCGCCTTGGCCAAGCAAGAACTGAAGACCACGAACGAGGCCATGCGCCAGGAAGCGACGGCGCGGCTGGAGCTGTCGGCCAAACTGGATGGCACACGGGCTGACTTGGTGCAGGAACAGACGGCGCGGGCGGAGGCGGACAAAGCCATGGCCAGCGACGTCAAGACGTTGGCCAGCCGCACGCAATCCGACTTTGCGGCCGTGCGCCAGGAACTCAAAACCGCAACAGGCCCGGACGGCTCGCTGGCGCAGCGGCTGGACCAGCTGACGGCCAAGCATGAGGACGGGCAGCGGACGACGCAAGCCGGCTTGCTGCAAGAGCAAGCCGCGCGGGCCAAGGCAGACGACTCGCTGGCGGCCGACATCAAGACGCTATCCAGCAAGACGGATTCGGGGCTGGCGACGGTGCGCCAAGAGTTGCAGACGGCGACGGGTACAAGCGGGGCGCTGGCCAAGAGGCTGGATCAGCTGACAGCCAAGCATGAGGACGGGCAGCGGACGACGCAAGCCGGCTTGCTGCAAGAGCAAACCGCGCGGGCTGAAGCGGACAAAGCGATGGCCAGCGACATCAAGACGCTATCCAGCAAAACGGATTCGGGGCTGGCGACGGTGCGCCAGGAGCTGCAAGCGGCGACCGGCTCCAGCGGATCGCTGGCGCAGCGTCTGGACCAGATGTCTACCCGCGTCGGCGACGCCGAGGCGACTATCACGCAACAGGCAAAATCGGTTGATGGCCTGATGGGGAAATGGTCGGTGCAGATTACCCGCACGGCGAACGGCAAGACCTTCGCCAGCGGCCTGGCGCTGAACAACGGAACGAACGGCAGCGAATTCGCCGTGTTGGCCGACAAGTTCTATGTGGCGCAGCCGGACGGCGAGGGCGTGCGCCAGGTGTTCACGGTGGGCAGCATTGGCGGCCGGTCGGCGGTCGGTGTTTCAGGGGATCTGATCCTAGACGGCACGATGTCGGCCAACAAGATTTCGGCCGGCGAGGTGCGGGCCGAGGTGGCGCTCTACGCCGCGTCGATTCGTGGCGGCAGCATGAATATGGGCGGCGGCCGGTTCAGCGTGGACAACGGCGGCAATGTGTCGATCCGCAGCGGCGACGGCGGCGCGCGCACGGAAATCAGTAATCGAGTCATTCGCGTGTTCGACGAAAACGGCGTCGAGCGCGTCAAGATAGGAGACCTGGCGGCATGAGCAGTCATGGATTGATGGTGAAGGACGGTAGCGGCCGGGCGATGCTGCATACCGATTCAATGGCGAGCAGCCTGGTGGACGTGATCTACCTGGGCGGCGGCAACGGCGAACGGGCGTATCCAGAATTGGCCGGGTTTGCCCTGGGTGTGACGCAGATTTACGGGCCGACGATTGGCGGCGGCCGACGACGCATGCACGGCGTCGGGATCGATTACGGCCGTGGGCATCCGTTGGTTCGTTGGTGGCAGCAGACAGGCGACGTCGCGCCGACCACGCTTTATGTGATGTCCGTTCGATGAGTCAGCATGGTTTTATGGTCCGCAATGGCAATGGCGGCATCGTTGTCAGCGACCGGACGTATTCGTTGGTATTTGCCGGCGTTGCGCAGTTCAACGCGGTGACGGGATCGCCGAACGGCATTGTGCCAAGGTGGTACGACTTCATGAAGGCGCTGTATACGCTGCGTTACTACGTCAGTTGCCCGTATGAACCGTTGCCGTTCATTCGCCGCTCTGGCGGCTGGGCCGGCATTGTCGGTGTGCAGGGAGCCGGGCCGGGTCGTTGGGAAATCACGCTTGCGGTCTACCCGAATCACCAGCCGCAAGTCTTGGTGTTCTGCCGGACGCCGAACGCGGTCGCCGGGCGTTGGGGCATGGTATTGCGGCGCGAGGATGGCGCAATCTGCTATGACAGCAATCAGCGCAATCTAGTGTTGATGGATGCGGTTGTGCATACGCCGTCGAATATCCACATTATCAAGCAACAGCCAGGGGGAAATCCCGGACGTCGAGCAGAGGGAACATTCACGCCGGTTCGCTGGAATAGCCCGAATGCTGCCTATTGTTATTCGATCAATGGCAAGTACGTCAGCGATTACGGCCATTACTCTTATTACGATCTGCTAAATGGGATGCTGGAGGATGGCGGGTTTCGAACCGACTTTTGTTATTTGGCTAGAGGCGGGCAGGATGGTGGCGACGCGATGGACTGCATTTCGCAAACCATCATGATTACCGATGCCAGTTTGTACGTGTAATTGAATTCAAGTTAATGCCCGCTTCGGCGGGCTTTTTTTATGGGTGAATGAAATGGCAACGGATGTTGCGTGGTATCGCGTCGGCAAGATCAGCGTGCAGCAGGGGGCATTGACCGTAAGCGGGCAAGGCACGAATTGGGCGGGCCAGACCAATCCGGGGGATATCCTGATCGGCCCGGACGGCAAGCTATATGAAATCGCCTCGGTAGCCGATGCCGCTTTGCAGTTGCGCATGCCCTACGCGGGCGGCAATGCCGCCGGCCATGCTTACGCCATCGTCCGCAACTTCACCGGCTCGCCGCTGGGCGAGGTGGCGGCCGAGCTGGCCAAGATGCAAAGGCGTTGGATGGTGACGCTGGCCGGCTTCCGCGATGTGCTGTTGACTGACAACGATCAGGTGATGCTTTACGACGAGCTGGGCGAGGGACGACAGGTGATGTCCTGGCTGGCCATCAGTCGCGGGGCCAGGGAGGGCTTGGGCGCGATGGAAGCGGCGCGCAAGGTGGTGGTGGACAATTCCGCCGACCTGATCGCCTCGCGCAATGCGGCGGCGGAAAGCGAGAAGAACGCGGCGGCCAGCGAGAAGGCGGCCAAGGCCAGCCAGGCGGCAGCGAAGACCAGTCAGGACGCGGCCAAGGCCAGTCAGACGGCGGCAGCGAGTAGCGAGAAGAGCGCCGCCGCCAGCGCCGCCGCTGCGGCGGCCAGCGCCAAGGCCGGCGGCGACAGCGCCACGGCTGCGGCGGCCAGCGCGGCGTCCATCAGCGATGTCGCACAGGCAATTGAGGAGGCCAAAAAAATTACCAGCTGGGCCGCGCGCAAAGGCGACCCGGTGCGCGTCAATTCGGCCAAGTCGCCGGACAAAGGGTATGTCTCATTGGACGTGGTGCACAGCGACGGCAACGGTCGGTTGTTCGCGCAGGCCGCGACCGGCGGCGCGCTGATCGATCTGGACCCGCAGCCGCTGGATGGTGTGTCTGGTTCGACGTTGCGGCTGTTTCGCAATGTGACGACTAAGGGGCCGGCGCTGGTGGACATTCACGCCGGCGACGGCAGCGCGACGCTACAGCATCGGATTGGCGCGAGCGGGGCTGATACCCTGCTGCATCAGGAAGGCGGGCGGGTGGTGATCGGCCGCAGCGGCATGCCGAGCCGGCTGGACGTGGTCGGCCAGTCGCGTGCGAACACTGTCCGCGCCGGCAAGGGCTACCCGGATAAGGGGGATTCGTCCGTGGTCGGCTATGGGTTTGACGACGACGCCGATACGGGCCTGTTTGCCGACTATGAGGGCGACAAGCCCATGACCGGGACGAAGAACCTGGCGTTTTTCATCAACAGCAAGAAGACGCTGGAGGTTGATCTTCAGGGGCGAGTGTGGTCGCAGGCTTACGGCCTGTTGGAAAACAAGTTCGCGGATAAGCCCTATGTTGACGCCGCCGTGGCGAAGATCGTGGACAGCGCGCCGGATGCGCTGAACACGCTGAAGGAATTGGGCGCGGCGTTGAACAATGATGCCAAATTCTCCGATACCGTCGCCAGCCAGCTGGCCAAGAAGCTGGAGGCGCAAGACCTGGCCAGCTATGGCATGGGCGGCAATGCGCAAAATGTTGGCAGCGGCGAGCTAACCGACAAGCGGCCGAATGGCTTCTACCATGCGCAATCCAATGCCGGCAAAGGCGTCAAGGGTGCGCCGGGCAATGCCGCTAATGGCATGTTCACGGTCAACTATCTGAGCGACAAATGGGGCGTGCTGACATACCGCGCGTGGGGCGGCGAGGTGTACGAAGCCCGGCTTGAAAACGGTACGTGGAGCGATTGGAACCGCCATTGGCATACCGGCAACGATGGCGCGCTGTTGATGTATCGGGAGGGCTTGGGGAAGGATGCTGACCTGAACGCGTGCCGGAAGAATGGCTGGTTTTGGCAGGGTGCCAACGCGAATGCGTCAACGGGCAGCAATTACCCGTGGCCAGTGGCCGGCGCGTTGTCGGTGCTGGAGCAGGGCAGCATGACTTTCCAGCAGTATCAAACCTATCACCCGGACAGCACGCAGCTGTATTTCCGCAGCCGGTATAACGAGCGGTGGGGCGCTTGGGTCAAAGTTTGGCATGACAAAAACCACGGTGCAGGGTCGGGCCTGAATGCCGATACCGTGGACGGTTTGCAGGCGGCTGATCTGCTGGCGCTGGCCGGGGATCAGCAGGTAACGGGCAACAAGCGGTTTCTCGCGCCGCTGACGTCTCAGCCGAACGGCAGTTCCTGGAAAGATTGGTCGACAGATGCGCGCTGGGGTGGTCTGCAAGTCGCCTGCCCTTCGAGCGGATCGGCATATACGGTTTGGCGGGCGGTGCAGGAAGGCAAGCGTCAAGTGGCAGCGATGGCCGTGTGTGGTGGCGGCAAAGATGACGCGACGGCGCAAGCGGTGCTTCACTTGGCCGGCGCGGGCAGTGATATGCCGCATTTGTGGCAGGGCGACGATTACAAAGCGGCGGGCGTTATCGAGGCCGGCGACAAGCTGCTGACGGGCAGGCTGGCGGGTGTGATGGCGAAGGGGGATCAATCGTCCTCGCTAGAGGTGCGCGGTTTGCCAGGTGGCCAGGGGGATAGCCAGACAGCTGCCGCCGTCTGGTACGTGCCGAATGCGTGGGCGGTGAAATTGGCGCTTCGCCATGATGGCGTGTTCGGCCTGGGCGGCTGGTCGGCAGAGGCGTGGCGCTGGTATGTCGATACCAAGACTGGCGACATGACAGCGGCCGGTAATGTGGCGTGGTTTTCGGACAGACGACTGAAGAAGGACATCCGGCCGATTACGGACGCGCTGAGCAAGGTTTGCAGGCTGAACGGCTACACCTTCACCCGAACCGATACCGGCGCGCGTCAGGTGGGGCTGATCGCGCAAGAGGTGCGGGCAGTGCAGCCCGAGGCGGTAATCGAGGCCGCTGATGAAGACAAAACGCTGACGGTTGCTTACGGCAACCTGGCCGGCCTGTTTGTCGAGGCGATGAAGGAACAGCAGAGCCACATCGAGCGGCTAGAGGCCCGCATTGCCCAACTGGAGGCCGCATGACTTTACCGGCTAGCGGGTCGTTTTCGGCGAGGGAATTAAACATTGAAGTTGGTCGATCCGAGCTTATGGCGGGAAGTGCGGGAGAGGCGATATTTCGACGTTTGGCACAAGCTGGGGATGGGGCCTATTCCGCCAAGGATTTTATGGGAAAAAAAATGGAGATAGAAATTACACTATCCAAAATGGAGGACTATTCCGAGAAAGTTGTGGGTGGCTGGTTCCAGTCAAATCCAGTGAATTGCATCGTGAATTATGCGGGGTTGGATTCGATGAAATATCAATGGGATCAAGTCGGGAAGATTAATCCAAAAGTCAGAGTGCAAAATGGTAGGGCAACACTAAGGACGCTAATCGTGGAATGCAAAGAGCCTGTTAAAGATGTGCAATGGCAGTGTACCGTTCGGCGTCTGGTTGACGATAAGTTGATCGGTGTCAGCCCTGTACTATCGATTACTTTCCAGTGGCGTAAATAAATAGATGGTTTGCAATCAGCGAGGTGTCATGCAAGAAATTGGAAAAGGAGTGGCAGCGCTTTTAGTTGTAATCATGTTGGCGGTGGTTGGAGCCTCTATCGCTTTGGCAAAGATGCTGGTAAGTGGTGAGGAGATGACGGCCCGTTTAGCAGTCGGGCGCGCTATTTTGGGCGGCGCAACTTCTACGGTTGCCGGTTTGGTGTTGATGCGGTTTCCAGATATGCCTTTGCCGGCTTTGATCGGTGCCGGCTCTGTGGTTGGCATCTTGGGGGCGCAGTGGCTAGAAGCATGGTTGAAGAAGCAAGCCAATAAATTCAGTAATTAAATACAACGTAGTTTAGATAATCAAAAGGCCCGCAAATGCGGGCTTTGTTGTTTTAAGGGGGTGTTATGGAATTGGTACAAACTGCAATGACTCAATTGGGCGTTGAGGAGCAGCCGCGAGGCTCCAACGATGGGCCGAAGGTGCGCCAGTACCTGCAGGCGGTGGGGATCGGTTTTCCTGCAGCCTGGTGCATGGCGTTCGTTTACTGGTGCGCACAGCGCGCGGCGGAGGAGACGGGCGGCGTCAATCCGCTGCTGAAGACTGGCGGTGTGTTGCGGCAGTGGAACGAACGCCAGGCGTTGCGCGTGAGCGTGCCGCAGCCGGGTGACGTGTTCATCATGGATTTCGGTAAAGGGCTGGGACATACCGGCATCGTTGAGCGGGTCGATGGCGACAAGCTGCTGACGATCGAGGGCAACACCAATGCCAATGGGGCGCGCGAAGGCTATGCCGTCTGCAGGCGCGTGCGCAGCGCGAAGCTGTGCAAGGGATTTCTGCGGGTGGGACTGTGAAAGAGTGTTGGCGGGCTGCTGGTGGCGTTGTGCTGGTTGCGGGTTGGCTTGGGTCGGTCTGGTGGGGATATGGCCAGGGCGTGGACGTTATGCGCCAGCAATGGACCATGGCGGATGCGCGGCGGGGTGCGGCCGAGGCCCGCGCCGATCTGGAGGGCTACCGGGCAGAGACAGAGCGGCTGCATGCGCTATCACAGCGCATTGAAACCATGTTGAGCGCACTGCGCCAGGCGCAACCCAAAATTATGGAAAGGTACAACCATGTCGTGGAAAAGCAGCCCTTGCCTGCTGATTGTCGCCCTGGTGCTGACAGGCTGCGCGAACTCAATGCCGCGATTGAAGCCGCCAACGCCGCCCGTTCCGGTCAACTTGGCCAAGCCATGCCCGCAGCTGGAGCCGGTGACGGCGGATAGTTGGGATGCTGTCATGCATGGGTATATTCGACTTTCATTACAGTTTGGTGAATGTCTGGTGTCATCTGAGGGGAATAGAATGTGACTATTTTGGATCGTTTATTTGGAAATGAAACAATAATCTAAGTGCTGAATTTAAATGTTTGAAAATATACTAACAGATATGGTGCTTGTTGGTTCTATTTGTGAGAGTTGTTTAGTGTGTGATTTTTATTTCTGATAAATGTTGAGTTGTTGAAATTTAATTTCAGCAAGCAACGAAACTAAAATATGAGTAATGCTATTTTACCAAATTTCATACATACGATAGAAGGAGGCGTCAGTTAGAGATTAGGATTCCTGCCGTGGTCAGATTGTTCCGTGTAAATTTCTGAAGGAAAATAAAAAATGCAAGTATTAGAAAAATATCAAGTTGCGATGGTGGCTGGTGGTAAAGATGGCTCCGGGCAAGACTGCCGAAATGCCTATAGCGGCGCGATGGGTGCAATGGGTGGTCTTTTTGGGGAGTCTAAAGCTGGTATGTTAGGTGCTGTTGCTGGTGCAACTGTAGGTTCGGTTGTTGGTGGTTGGATGGGCGATGCATTTTGTGGCAACGACCATGGTGGAAATAATGATGGTGGTGATCGTGGTGGCGCCTGCCGTGACCGCTCCGATTGTGGCCGTGATAACGACTAAATAATCAGCGATTGCAATCTGACCACAGTTGCAATCGCTTCTGTTTACCTTAAATTCGAAAGGTTTGTGATGGGCATAGTAAAGATACTTTCATATATTTTTGGTGGCCTGGTGGCAGCTATTTTATTTAGCCAGACGCATTTAGTTGTTAGGGATGTTTATACAGCATTAATGTTTGGTATTCTGGTTTATGGTGTTGCTAATTTAATTAGCGGTTTGGTTGAGAAAATGAAAAAATCCAAAGCGCAGTTAAAATGAAAGTTTTGTTGGTAGCAAAGTATGTTCTATCGGAAAGAAGTATTAGAGCATAGCAGTCAAAGTACGGCTATTGGCGTTGTTTTATTGCGAAGTCCTAGACTGGTCTGGGCCTTGGTATCCTTGTCAGTAGCTTTTACTGTGGCAGTCATTGCACTTCTCGTTTTGGTCGATTACACCAAGCATATATCAACAAGTGGTAGTCTTCAGCCAGATAAAGGACTTGCTCAAGTAACAGTGTTTCAAGCTGGCATTGTGTCAAGTCGAAAGGTACAGGAAGGTCAGCATGTTCAACGAGGGCAAGTGCTTTTCTCAATATCTGGTGAACGTGTAACTAAATTAGGGGAGTCCGCCGCAGCATCTATAAATTCATTACATCAGAGGCAACAGAATTATCAAGTAGAGTTAGATAATTTGAATCGTTTGGATCGTGAACAGCGGGAAGCGTTACAGCAGCGTTTACATGACTTGCAGGTGCAAAGAACAGAGTTGTTGCGGGAGCAGGATTTTCAAACACGACGGGTTGAATCAGCTAAGGCATTGCTGGCGCGTTATCAATTATTAGCTAAGTCTGGTTTTGCGCCGGCTTTGCAGGTGCAAGAAAAAAGCGATGGATTATTAGATCAACAATCCCATTTGTCCAATCTAGAGCGTAGTGGGATTGACTTGCAGTCACAGATTAATTCAGTACGTGCAGACATTTTAGCCCAGCCTCGCAAGAATGCGACACAGCGCGCTGATGTTGAGCGCTCGCTATTCAGCCTTCAGCAAGATATCAGTGAAACTGAAACTCACCGGGAGATCGTCATTGTGGCGCCAATCTCGGGAGTTGTTACGGCTATTCAAGCGACAGATGGGCAGGCCGTGGCATCAGGGCAAACACTGGCCGCTATCGTTCCAGAGCATTCCTATTTACAAGCCTGGTTTTATGCGCCCTCAAGTGCAATTGGCTTCGTCAAGGTTGGACAGCGGGTTCAACTACGTTATGCGGCATTTCCCTATCAAAAGTTCGGGCAATACGATGGCACGGTAATTGAGGTGGCCCGTAGTGCTCAGCCTATAGCTGGAGTGACGGAAAGTCGTTTAGCAACTTATGAACCACAATATAAGGTAACTGTTCGCCCGGATAAACAAACAGTTTTGGCATATGGAAGGCAAGAGCCGTTACAGCCTGATATGAAAGTAGAAGGGGATGTTCTTGCAGATCGGCGTAAAATTATCGAATGGATATTTGAGCCGTTGCTAGCAATTAAGGGAAAATTCTAAATATGTTGGAAGCTTTGCATTATGGCTTTGGGCGAAGACTGCCGATGCTATTGCAAGTTGAGGCGGCAGAGTGTGGCCTGGCATGCTTGGCAATGATTGCAAACTTTCATGGTTATGTAACGGACATATCGACCTTAAGGAGGCGGTACGAGTTATCTGCTAAAGGCATGACGCTGGAGCAATTGATAGATTTTGGCGAGGTGTTAAATTTTCAGGCACGCCCATTAAGATTGGAATTACATGAGCTGGACCAGTTGCAGATGCCTTGTGTTTTGCATTGGGACTTAAATCATTTTGTTGTTTTGAAATCGGTTTCTGCTAAATGTGCCGTAATTCATGATCCGGCTTTTGGGGTTAGAAAATTAAGCTTTAATGAGATATCTAAGCATTTCACTGGAATTGCTTTGGAGATTTATCCAACGCCATTGTTTGAGAAAAAGGAAGAGAGGCTAGATGTTAGCCTGAAAACCTTGGTGGGTAATGTAGCAGGTTTGGCACGTTCAGTTTTCCAAGTGTTGGCATTGTCTAGCGCTTTGGAGTTGTTGACGCTATTAGCGCCATTTTTTCAACAGTGGGTGATTGATGGTGTAATTGTTCAAAGTGATAGGGATTTATTAAAGGCCCTGGCGCTTGGATTTTTGTTGTTGATGGTAGTGCAAATTTTGATTGGATCGCTACGTTCATGGCTGGTCATTTACTTCTCTACCCAATTAAATATGCAGTGGATGTCGGGAGTTTTTTCAAAACTACTGAAACTGCCAATCTCTTATTTTGAAAAGAGACATTTGGGGGATGTTGTATCACGCTTTGGTTCTATCCAAACCATTCGTCAGACATTAACGACTACTGCTTTAAGTTCCATTTTAGATGGGATGATGGCCATTCTAGCTTTATGTATGATGCTATTTTACAGCGTTCAGCTGACAGCGATAACACTATTGGCGTTGGTAATTTATATCATTATACGTATATCGACATATGAGCCGTTTAGATTGGCTAATGAAGAACAGGTGATGCTTTCTGCAAAAGAACAGAGCCACTTCATTGAAAGCATACGCGGGATTCAGTCAATAAAGCTCTTTAATCGGGAGGGTGATAGAAGAGTTCAATGGCTGGGCCTTGTGGCTAATACAACGAATCGTAGTCTCGCTACACAAAGAATGACTATGCTTTACCAGCTATCTAATGGGCTTATATTTGGCGTTGAAGGAATTTTGGTGGTGTACTTTGGTGCATTGCTTGTAATGGATCATCAATTTTCAATTGGTATGATTTTCGCCTATGGTAGCTATAAACTTCAGTTCTCAAGCAGGGTTGGTAATTTGGTTGATTTGATCTTTCAAATTAGAATGTTGAAAATTCAACGAGAGCGATTGGCAGATATTGTATTGTCTGATCCTGAAGCTGGGGATGAGATAATGCTAGGGTCTAAAATGACTAAGTTTACCCAGCCAAGCTTAGAGCTGAGAGATGTGCATTTTCGCTATGGGGAAGGTGAGCCATGGATAGTAAATGGGGTAAATCTGATAATTGAGGCTGGTAGTTCGGTTGCTATAACAGGACCTTCAGGCTGTGGTAAGACGACATTGGTTAAAATAATGTTGGGTTTATTGCGGCCTAGTAAAGGGGAAGTTTTAATTGGTGGTGTTACTATGAGTGCAATGGGTTTGAGGGCGTGGCGGGAACAGCTGGGTGCTGTCATGCAGGAAGATCAATTGTTTGCAGGGTCTATTGCAGAGAATATTACCTTTTTCTCATCACATATTGATTGGGAATGGGTTGAGAGTTGTACTAAAAAAGCGGCTATCCATCATGATATTACATCTATGCCGATGGGTTATCAGACTTTGATTGGTGATATGGGTACATTTCTATCTGGTGGTCAAAAGCAAAGAATTTTACTTGCTAGAGCATTGTATAAGAAACCGAAATTGCTATTTCTTGATGAGGCAACAAGTCACTTAGATGTGAATAATGAACGCTTAGTTAATGAGGCTATGGAGCAATTGCCTTTGACGAAGATTATTATAGCTCATCGACCGGAAACTATTCGCACGGCTAAGAGAGTAGTAGTCATGAGGGATGGTATGATTTGGCATTCTGAGCATGATCAAACTTCTGATAATATGGCCGTGCCGATTTACTCCTAGTATTATTGAGCTAGGAAAGAAAATGCCCCGCGATGCGGGGCATTTTTCAGGGCTAGACGTGTCTTACATGTCGCTGTTTGTGGGTTCATCAGGCTCTACGGCTTGATGAAATACTGCAACTGAGCGCGATTGATTAATTGTGGAGTCATCAATCATCCATTCGCCCGTTTTTCGATTGATATGCAATGATTTCGGTTCGCCGTGCTTGGGTATTAACGTCAAGTCAATAGGGGGCTGCGTATGAATTGGGCCATTGGCTTTTTTAGGGGTGAAGCCATTCATGTATATGATGATTTTTTGAAACGTCTCTTTGATCAGGTGTTGAGCCATTTCTCTAGCGTCAAAATCCAGCGAGTTGACGCCATCCATTAGCTTTGCCCAATTCTCGTAAAGCATGGTGTTTGGCGCTTCATTTGATGGCTGCAAGCCCTGGGAGTCGCTACAGTAAGCCATGATGGCATTTTCAACAGGGACCACAGAGCATGACGCGCTTGTAGTGCATCTGCGTCTTTTAGGTTTGTTGTTGCCGCAGCAGTGAAGTCTTCGATGGCCATTTTGTGGCGTGCCGTTGGGGCGTCTTTTTCTTTGAAGTGAGTTGCCACCTACAACGGCAGAATCACAATATCCGCAGCGTAGCAATTTAGAGCCAGTTACCACGCTGGCGATATCGTCTGGTTTTCTATGTCTTTTATGCCGAGGCAAGAATAGTGATTTGCGGTCCCGGCTGCTGATTAGTGCAGGATAATAACCGTCCAGTTCAAATTTTTCGCCATCAACGCTTACAGTTTTGACACCTGTTAGAGCGGGATTTCTGAGAAGTGTTGCCAAGTTATTGGGCTTGGGCAGGCCATTTTCATTCATGGCCAGTCCAAGATTTTCAAGGTGGTAAATAATTGATCTGGATGTCTTGCCTTGGCGGTATAGCTTAACTGCTATCTGGTAAGCTTGGGCGCGGTCGGTGATGACTTCCCAATGATCTGTTGACCAGCTTAGCCATTGTGGCGTACTGCCAGCGGCAATACGGCCGCGATAGGTGCCGTCAATCCATCCTTTTAGCCTAGATTTTAAAGCAGCTTTCACGCGTTTGGATTTGATGTCGCTTTCTTCGTGAGCGCGAATCATCACCAACAGGCTATAAACCAAGTCCATCGGATTCGCTTTTAGCTTCTCGCGATTATATTCTTTGTTGTCGCTTGCTGTTACAACGGTAATTCCAGCATTAATAATTAAGGAAAGCTGGCCTTGGGCAAGAATAGGTTCTGCCCGGCTTAGTCGGTCTAGGCTTTCGACTATAAGAACAGAGCCTTCCGCTATAAGTCCATCTTGAACAGCCTCAAGAAAGGTTCCTAGTGCGCCTTGCTTGATATGTTTCTGGTGATAAGCACTGAGACCTTCATCACGCAGGCTGAGAGATTCATCCAGCTTTAGGCCGTGTCCTGCAGCCCATTGCCGCGCATATTGAGTCTGTCTCTCTATAGATGTCCCTGTAGATTGACGCGGGTCACTGAAACGCAAATAACTATAAACTTTTACTTGGTCCATTTTTTATTTTATTGATCTTAAGGGAAGGCTGGTTTCATTGAGTATCAAGATAGAAACCAAAGTGATTTATCAGTCCTCTGGCTTTTGCGAGGTATCCTTATAGTCGAACGTTGCGCCAATCTCACGCATTTTGTCCAAGACTTGAAGAATTTCATGTTCTGGTAGTGTAAGGCGCGCGGCAGTGTAAAACAGCATATGCAGACTCATTTTTCTTGGTTCTGCGCCGCCTGTGTATTTCCTCCATTGACTATTTCCCGCTACGCCGGCAAGGCGTGCCATTTCCTCGCCTTGGAAGCCGAGGGCTTTTCTGAGATTACCAAGGTCGTCTGTGCTGGGAGCGGTATAGTTTTCAATAATTTTCATGTGAAAAAGCCTCGCAATGCGAGGCCCCTGTTTTATTTACATAAATAGGCGAAGGACGTATCTAGTTCTTCGTCGTAGACGATGGGTTCTTCAAGTCGAAGGGAGTTAATTTTGGCAGAGAATGCCACCGCAGCATTAACATCGTTAGGCGTGCCTGAGATTGTGAATCTTTCATTTCCTTGCCCGCGAAATGTCCATTCGATATTTGCGCCTGTTTCCTTTTTAATTAAGGATTCAATTTGATTGCTTAGCATTTTCAGGCGATGAATTTCTTGTGCGATGGTTGTTGCCATTTTGTCTTCCTTTTCAGGGGTGGCGGGCTGCGCCTGATGCGCTACCCTATGAACCGAATTCTATAGCCCCAATGGGGCTACGTCAAGGGGAGATGGTTTTTATTTTTTCAGATTGCAAAAGCAGGCATATTGTTTGCCAGAATATCCAGCAGGCGCGCAGGGCCAATTCCGAGTTGTCGGCCTTGGTGGGTGATAAGGTGTAGTTCCGCTTGCTCAAGATTTTGTTGTTGAATCGGAATGGCCACTAAACTGCCATTTTCAATTTCTTTTCGTACTGAGAATTTGGGCTGTATTGTGACGCCTTCTCCCGCAATCGCAAATTCGACCATAACGGCAAAACTATTCGTTTGGATATAGGGTGAAATTTCGCAACGTTCTTTCTTTTCTGCATCGCGTAGAATTTGCCGTACGCCAAAGCTGATATCTGGCATGATGATTTTTTCTTGTACCAAGCGCGCAAAGCTAATAGGTTGCTTTTCATTGGCCAATGGGTGGCCGCGAGCTGCAATTGCATAAAGTGGCTGAACAGAGGTTCGATGCACTCTTAGCTGTGGATTGGGCATGGAATAGAAAACAATGCCGATGTGGGCTTTATCCGTAACAATGGCGCTTACGATGTCATTGGTGCCATGAATATCGATGTTATATGTAATGTTTGGGTATTGCTTACTGAATATTTTAGAAGCTTCGAGCAGATCATCGATTACCCCTCCGCCTGTCACGATACCAACATGGCCGCGATGAATTCCCTTTACTTCTTGTAGGCGAGTTATCACGGTCTCTTGTTCGGTCTTGTGTCTCTTGTAATATTCTAGAACGATATTCCCTTCCAATGTTGGGATCATGCTTCTGCGGTGACGCTCAAATAATACTGCGCCTAATTCATCTTCTAATTGGCTGATCTGCCGGCTTATGGCAGAGGGCGAAACATCGAGATGATCGGCTGCGGCCCGAATTCCTCCTAATCGCGTTGCCTCAAAAAAATATTCCACGCGCTGATCATTAAAATCCATATTGTTCTCATTAGATGCGTTGCGGTGTACGCAACAAAAAAAATCTTTTGCGATATTGGAGAAACAGTAACACATGGTTAGAATTGCCCCTCATTATGACATGGTTCTTACTTGTCTCAAGTGATCAGACATATAGTCCTAAACAGGAATAAATAGGGGGTGCTGTGGAATTAACGATGCATGGGAGAGTGACAGGCCATTCGATGATTACCGATGCGGAGGCGCGGGATATGGCGGCTTGGCGGCAAGATATTCATCGCCATCCTGAAACGGCGTTTGAAGAACATAGGACGGCGGGATTGATTGCCAGCCAATTGCGCAGCTTTGGCCTAGAGGTGGCAACGGGAATAGGCAAGACCGGCGTAGTGGGAACGCTGCGCGCGGGGAAGGGAACGCGGGCTATTGGTCTGAGGGCGGATATGGACGCCCTGCATCTGCAGGAAGAGGGCGACTTGCCCTATCGATCTGAGCATCAGGGCCGCATGCATGCCTGCGGTCATGATGGCCATTGCGCGATGCTGCTGGGCGCGGCCCGGCATTTGGCCAATAGCAAGGATTTTGATGGCGTTGTGCACTTCATCTTCCAGCCAGCTGAAGAGAATGAAGGCGGTGCCCGCGACATGCTGGATGACGGCTTGTTTGAGCGCTTCCATGTGGATAGCGTCTATGGCTTGCATAACTGGCCGGACTTGCCGGTTGGCCAGATGGCGACGCATCCGGGACCGATCATGTTCGCCTTCGATATTTTCGAAATCCGTCTGCGCGGCAAGGGGGGCCATGCCGCGATGCCGAATCGGGTCAATGACGTGGTGGCGGCGCAAGCGCAGTTGGTGAACATGCTGCAAACCATCGTCAGCCGCAATGTCGATCCCTTAGACCCGGCCGTGCTGTCGATCACCCAAGTGGAGGCGGGTTCAACCTGGAACATCCTCCCTGAGCGCGCGGTATTGCGCGGTACGGTGCGGCATGCGTCCACGGCCGTGCAAACCCTGATCGAAGCCCGTATGCGTGAAGTTGTCGCGCAACTGGCCTTGGCCATGGGCGTCGAGGCCGAGTTTGATTACTGGTATCGCTACCCGGCCACCATCAATTCTAAGGCAGAGGCTAGGCTGGCTATTGAAGTCGCAGCGGCTTTGCTGGGGCCTGACAACATCAAGAACAATCTGCGGCCGTCGATGGGGTCCGAAGATTTCGCCTTCATGCTGCAGCAGCGACCGGGCTGCTATGCCTGGTTGGGTGTTGGGGGGGGAGAGCATCGCGCGGGACTACATCACCCGCATTACGACTTTAACGATCAGGCGCTAGCCGTGGGCGCCGCGTATTGGGTGAAGCTGGTGGAAACCGTCCTGGCGCCCTAAGCCGGGTTCATTGTAAAGCTGCAGGAAGAAGAAAAATGGCACATGCAAGTGTTGAGCAGTATAGGGAGTCGCAAGGGGTAGATGGCATTGGGTTCAACAAGCTCGCGCATTTGATCACGATAGGCATCGTGATCATTGCCGAGCTGATCTATATCCAAAAATTCGCGGTAGGGAAGGGCAATATCATTCTGTTGCCCCTGTTGTACGCCTTCGTTCTAGGAGCGATATGCAATCCTTGCGTTAATCCTTTGGCGGCGCGCTGGGTGCGGCCGACGGTCGGCAATTCGCTTAGCCAGGTGATACTGATCGCGGTGTTACCGCTGGGGGCCAAGCTGGCGACCCTGCTAGGCCCGCAGATCAAAGCGATTATCGCGGCCGGGCCGGTGCTGGTCTTCCATGAGATCGGCAACGTGGCGACTTCCCTAGTGGCCATGCCGGTTGCCGTGCTGCTGTTCCGCATGGGGCGGGAGGCGGTAGGAGCGACTTTCTCTATTGATCGCGAGCCAAACATTGCCGTCATTTCCGAGCGCTACGGCCTGCGTAGCCTGGAGGGCATGGGAACGCTTAGTGTGTACGCGATAGGGACGATGTTCGGCACGATCTTTTTCTCGTTGCTGGTGCCGCTGGTTTTCTCTTGGGACGTGTTCAGCAATAAGGCGCTGGGCATCGCTTGCGGCGTTGGTAGCGGCAGCATGATGGCCGCCTGCGCCGCGACGCTGACGGCGATCCTGCCCGCGCATAAAGATGAACTGTTTGCGCTGGCAGCGGCGAGTAATCTGCTGACGTCGGCAACCGGGGTCATATTCGGCATGTACGTGGCTTTGCCATTCGCCAATGCCTTATACAAGGTGTTGAGCAAGCTGCGCCAGCCGCGTCAAGCTGCCGCTGCCCAGATACATGAGTCGGATATCGAAGTTGTAAAGACGGAAGAGCCTAAGCTGGGTGTTGCCGGCTTTGTCAGCAATATGTTGATGGCTGGTGCCATCATTGTGCTGAGTCATGTCATGGGGCCTAAGAAAGAGCTGGTGATGGTGGTGCCGGGCATCGCGCTGATGCTGGGGATTTGTCTCAGTGGCTATTTCTTGAATCGCTATTTGCCTTTCAAGATTTCGACACTGATTTGGATTTCCATTATTGGCGTATTGGCCAGCTTGCCGGGCCTGCCTGGTGCTGATCTGAGAAACCAATGGTTTAGTCAGGTGGATGCATTATCTTGCGCAACGTTGGTGCTAGCCTATGCGGGCTTGGCGCTGACAAAGCAGGAAGTCACGATATTTAAGAGAGATGGCTGGCGATTGATGATTGTCGCCATGTTGGTATTTGGCGGGACATTCTTAGGTTCCGCATTGGTCAGTGATGTCTTGTTTGCCTTGCTGGGGCAGCATTGATTCATTGAGTGGTAAAAGAGGAAGATAATAGGAAGTGGGTTTGAAGTAATTGGGGAGTAGTAAAAGCGAACAGCCGCAGAAATGCGGCTGTTTTTATTGGTTCTGTTTTATTTTGGTGCTATTTATTTGGCGTGGTAAAAAGAAAACAGCCGCATAAAAGCGGCTGGTTTTTATTGGCTAAATATAATGCCTATGTTATTATTTGTGGGCTGAAGTCTCTAATGCCAGGGCTTCAGTGATCTACCCGTTTGGGGCCGCTTAATGCGGCCCTTTTTTTCTACGCCCACTTACAAGTGGGAGTGATTCGCCAGCATACAGCTGTCTGCTCTGTCTGGCAATACTCTAAAGAACAGTTGTTTTAGTTGTGATTCAAATTGATATCAGTTGTTAGAACTACTGTACAATCCTTAAAGGCTCTGAATTTGTTGGCGGAATTTAACGCCAAGTTGGAACATGTCCTGCTTATGAACCTGCTCTAGTTTGTCTGTCGGCAGACCTTGATCTTTCAGAATGGTTTTCTGGTTTTCAAATGCAAGATTGCGCATCCTAACTTGTTCTTTGTAGTCGTAAGCTAGCTGTTCCTGGCGGCCTTTTAGCGTGTCGCGTGCAAGAAAATCGATTGCACTGGTGGTTTTTGCATACCGTTCGTAGCGGCCGACGAATGTTGCGCGCTGGTGGGCATGTCCGCCGACTTCACGGCGGGTATTCGTCATTGCCGATGCGACCCGACCGCCAGCACCATCACCTTTGACAAGATCGGAATAATCACTATCCGTCACTACGGGATAATTTGAGCTATCGATTTTATTGGGTTCGGACGAGTCACCTGGCGCGCACTTTACTAACTTCTGTTCGAATGGGCTAAGCTTCTTAGGCGTTAGGCCGGTGGCGGGGTTATATATTACGCTCTTGCTCTTATACCTTGCATCTGCGATGCGTTGTTGTCGCTGCCATGCTGTTGTCGGGCCGATCATATAGAACGAGGCATGAGAGTCATGAAGGTGTTGATCAAAAAAGTCATGAACATCTTTGGGGACGGGTTTTCCGGCCTCTTCAGATTGTAGCCGCAATAGCTCAGCAGCTTCATTAACGTCGCTTTGTACTATGCGTGCTCTGGATAAATCGCCTTGCCAATCTTTTTCGCTGGCGCGCATGTCTTCTAAATCTTGTTTGTCGGAACGCGAGCTGCGCAGCGTGGTGCCTTTGCTAAGCTGTTGGATGCAATCTTGCTGCATAAACTGTGGGCTGGTAGCAATGCGCCAATGCCAGTATTTCTTTAAGTGGGCATATAGTGCCTCTTCTACAATGCGGCCGCCTGCGCTGGCCCATGCCATATATGCATTGAAGCGTTTTATTAGAGATGAGTCAATCTCAAAGTCACCTTGTACTTCTTTGTCTGCTAATGTTGAAAATGCTTGTAATGGCACGCCGGCCGATCTGGCATCGTTATACATATTCAACAGTGGAACTTGACTGAGTAGCTTGCGGCGATGGCCTACAGCCTTTCCTTGGTCGCCAGGCCCATAACCGCCGCCGACGTCTGAATGAGAGCCAGGGTAAACAACTTCAACTGCATTCAGGGGCATGCTGCCATCTTCATGTCGAATGCTCGTTAAAGGGAATGAATAGCGGATTTCATGGGAGGCGACATAATGGCGGCATTGTTTCGTGAAGGCAGTCACCTTCAACATATCTGGCGTCGCCCAGCTATTTTGTCCATCGACTACGCCATTTGCTGAGCGGCCAGGCGCTCTCCCTAAGCCTGGCGTTGAGTGCGCCATTCCGACAGATGCAACTGTGTCAAATATCCCCAAGAAATAAAGCCGAATCGGTATGCATCCGGCAAAAAGCCAAGTATCCCCCTGGCGCTTACAAGATAATTCCAACCAGCGGGAAAATACTCTTGCTAGGGCTGCGCCACGTGAGAATCCAAAAATAGCGACATTGACGATTTCAATTTTAGGCGTATTTTTATTGTTGCCGACATGGATTGCTAGTTTTTTCTGAACAGCATCAAGTGATGAAAGATCAGGAAATCTAGGGTTGGGATTTCTATCTTTAGATACTTTCAGTTCTTTTTTAAATTCGGAAGCGGAAAATATTCGAATTTTGTTGAATGAATAACTAATGGCATTGCAAAGTTGATAATAAGCATAACTTAGTCTGGCTTGTCCGCCGGCAGCCATGGAAAGGCCAAGATCGTCGGGTTCTTCTTCGCCAATTAATTTAAAAATGGTTCCAACGCCTTGCATATAGTAGGAAAAATAGTGTGCGTCTGGATCAAGCTTGGCGGTATCAAAAAGTGAGACAATATTAGAGTGGTCACAACGGGATCGTGGTTTAGTTTTTTTGGCTTCCTCTAAATCTCTGTCTCGGTTGTTATTCGTTCCGTCAAAGAAAAGTGTAACCCAAACATCTGTTTTGCAGCTTGGGGCATTATTTTTTTTATTATCAGTTAATTCTGCTTTTTTTTGATAGCGTGCTGCTTTCTGAGCTGAGCTTTCTTTTTCGAGGGAGGGGCAGCTTGCATTCTGTATGCTCATTTGGATGCCTCTTTCTCTTTTGAAGGCCACAATCCATTCAATGGGCGTAATCCATCGTCGAGGAGTGTACCGAACTCCTTATGGGATGGGTGATCTGGATGGGTGATTCCTCTATTATCTGCGTAGACTCTAACTTCGTCATTTGGCAATAAGAGAATTTGTACCTCCGCCATTGATGATCCATCATATGGAGGAATAGTTACGGTTTTTCTCCCAAATATTTGAATAATCTCTCCGCTAGCGTTTCTTTTTTTGCATTCTTCTGTTCCATGAACGCAAGCATTTCTTTCCCACTCAACTTTTACAGTTGTTCCGGGAGTGTATTGCATCGGAATGTTAATTGATCCTGCAATTCCACCTCCTTCATTAACTCTTGGTCCGCCTACCCATTTTCCATTTGCCCAAACTGTATTTATGTCATGATTGGTGTAGTTGTATGCGCCGACGGGAACTGAAACCATTTCGTCTTTGCATCCAGCTAGTATGGCTATAAGGGATAGTATGAATAGAATGCGCATTTTCTTGTCTGTTCAAT